>JBFJPA010000468.1:0-3713 GCA_041617355.1 Longimicrobiales bacterium | reverse complement strand
GGCGCCGGCGAACGCAACGGCGTGCGGTCGCCCACGTTCCAAGTCGCGATGCGAAGATCCGCTCCGGGCGCGCGGGCGAGCGCATCCGCGCCAGCCGGGACCGTTGGATGGGTGAGCGGCGGAACTCGCGTCGCCGACGGACCCACTCGATCCAGGACCTCGCCATCCGGGCCAATACGTGCGAGCCAGGCGCGGACGACACGGTCGCCCGGATCCGGCAAACGGGTACGGTCCAGTCCAACCTCGAAACGTGTCGAGGCGTGCGTGGGGGCGTAGGCCAGACCGACCGCGTACGACGATTGCCAGGCCGTGTCGCCCGCCGTGCGGACGGCGACGCCGCCACCGCCGTGCGAGAACGACACGGTCGCGTCGATGCCGGCGATGCCGTCGGCCAGCTCGCCGGTCGATGCATCGCCATCGGCGTCCAGCTGCAGCTCGACGGTACCGTCCATCGATTGCAGGTTCAGCTCGCTCGCGAATGTGAACGTGACGCTCAGCACGTTGCCGTCGGCGGCGATTCCGAAATCGCGAATGACCTGGCCGCCGCTGACGCGAGCCGTCCCGTTCCAGTCGTCGAACTCGCCATCGATGAGGACGTCGGGCAGTGCGCGCGGACCGCAGGCCGCGCAAAGGGCGAGCACTGCCCAGCAGCGCGCCGACCGACTCACGCGGCGCGCTCCGGGCGACGATCCGGCCGCAGCGAAGCGGCGAACACGGTGGCCACCAACATGACGGGGACGGAGGCGAGCGCAGCCGTCTGAGCACCGGCGAGATCGCCGAGCACGCCGGTCCCGAGCACGCCGATCGAGCCGGCCGCCCACGCGAGGCCCATTACGATGCCGGACATGAACGATTCGCCGGAGGGCACCAGCTCCTGTGCCATCACGACGATCGGCGGCAGCAGCGCCATGTTGAGGGAACCGGCGATCGCCGTCATCACCAAACCGCTCACGCTGGCGGTCGGCAGCGTGAACGCGGCGATGTGCGTCGGCACGGACAGGATCGACAGCGCGATGAGCAGTTTGCGGCGGTCCATTCGGTCGCTCAGCGTGCCGCTTGCCAGTGTGCCGACGGCCTGCCCGCCCAGGTAGACCGAAAGGGACAGCGCCCCGAGTGCTTCCGAACCGCCGGCTTCGTTCACCAGAATCGGCTGCATCGTCAGGAAGACCCGTTGCAGGAACGCGCCGATCGCGCTGACGCCGAAAATCAGGCCGAGTGGTCCGCGCAGCAGCCGAAGCACTGCCAGCGGGTGGGGTGGCGGCGCTGCGTCCACGTGTCGCGGCGTTGCCGGCAGTATCGGGTAGGCCACGATGGCGAGGACGACGACCGGGATCATCGCGATCCACAGCTGCTCGAGCCCGAAGGCCGTCACGATGCCCACGGCGACGAGCGGACCGACCGCGTAGCCGGCGGCGCCGCCGAATGAAAACACGCTGAAGCGTGCACCACTGCTGCCGCCTTCCGACACGCGCGCGGCCATGGACGCCGCCGGTGGATGGAACGCTGCACTGCCGAGACCGCCCAGCGCGAGAAACACGACCAGTACTGCGAACGTGGGCGCCGGCCCGATCAGGGAGAGGAAGATGCCGGACAGGATCGGACCCGCGACGACGAAGAGGCGCCGGCCGAAGCGATCGGCGAGCCAGCCCATGAGGGGCTGCACGAACGATGCGGCCAGGGACAGCGTCATGGCGAGGGTCGCCGCGAGCGCGATGCTCAGGCCGAGACGATCCATGATGCGGGGCAACAGCGGGTGCAGGAACGCGGCGTACATGTCGTTCAAGCCGTGCAACACCGCCACCGTGACGGCCACACCGGCCGCGCTGCGCAGTCCCCTTGCGCCTGGCGCGGGCTCGGCTGTGTCCGGGACGGAGACCGCCCGCGTGTTCACCGCGATCCTGCCTCGTGCACGATGCGGCCGTCCACGATCGTCAAAACGACGCGGCCGTTCGTCAGCAGCCGTGCGGGCTCGGCACGGAACGGATCTGGCTCCAGCACTGTCAGGTCGGCGACTCGACCGATCGCGATCACGCCGGCTTCCACCTCCCGAAACTCGGCGTACGCCGCCGCCGTCGAATACGCGCGCACCGCTTCCTCGATCGTCACGGCCTCCTCGACACGCCAGCCGCTGTCCGGACGTAACGACCGATCCCTGCGCGTCACCGCCGAATGCAGGCCGTAGAAGATGTCGTGGTCACTTCCCGGCAGGTCTGAATTGAACAGCAGCGTGACGCCGGGCGTGCGCAACATCGTGCGCCACGCGTAGGCGCCCACCAGCCGCGACGCGCCCAGGCGAGATTCCGCCCACGGCATGTCCTCAACGGCGTGCGGCGGCTGCATCGACGCGATCAGACCGAGTCGTCCGATTCGAGCGAAATCGTCCGGATGCACGACCTGCGCATGCTCGATGCGGTGTCGCGCGGCCCGCGCCGCCGAATCCGAGCCCGTGATCCGTTCCAGCAGATCGAGCGTCTCCCGATTCCCCGCGTCTCCGATGGCGTGGACGCCGAGTTGGAAGCCGGCCGCGGCCATCGCCAGTACCGCCTCCACGTCGAACCCGTAGCCTTCGCCCGCGACGCCGCGATGCCCGGGCTGATCGGTGTACTCTTCCAGGAGTCGCGCACCGCGCGAGCCGAGCGCGCCGTCGTAGTACGCCTTGACGGCACGGACGCGAAGCCGGCCCGCTCCGTCCGGGCCGCGCTGCCGCCAGGTCGAGAGTAGCGCCGTGTCACGCGCCGACAGCATCACGTGAACCCGGATCGGCAGCCGGCCCGCCGCCTCGAGCCGCTCCAGCGCCGCGACCACGTTCGCCGGCGTGCCCGCGTCGTGTACGCCCGTATAGCCCGAGCTCGCCATCCGCTCCAGGGCGCCCAGCACTCGTGCGTCGATCGCCGAGTCCGTCGGCTCGGGCAACGCACGCTCGAGCAGCGGCACCGCTCGGTTCAGGACGATGCCGCTCGGTTCGCCCGCGTCATCGCGCAGGATCCGACCTCCCACCGGATCGGGGGTCATCGCGTCGATTCCGGCTCGCTCGAACGCGAGGCGGTTGCCCCACGCCGCGAAGCCGTGCAGTCCACGCAGCAACACCGGATGATTCGGCACGCGCTCGCTCAATTGGCCGTGATCCGGATAACGGTCGGCCCACGCGCCTTCGTCCCAGCCCTGCCCGACGATCCAACTCCCGGCCGGGGTCTCCGCCGCACGGGCCGCGACACGCGCCACGGCTTCCAGCTCCGATGCGACTCCCGTCAGATCGAGCAGCGAGAGCTTCGCGCCCAGCTCCAGCAGGTGCACGTGCGAATCGACCAGGCCCGGCACGACGGCCGCGCCCGCCAAGTCGATCACGCGCTCCGCGCGGTCGCGCCAGATCTCCGCATCCGCATCACTGCCGATCCAGACCACCCGCCCATCATCCACCGCCAGCGCCTGCGCCGCCGGCCTCCAGCCGTGCGCCTCCGTCCACGGCGATGCCGGCGACGGCCGCCCCTCCGCCGATGGCGACGGCCAGTCCAGCGTGTAGACCGAACCGCCCAGAAGCAGCAGGTCCACACGGTCCGCTTGCTCACCGCCGCAGCCAAGGGCTGCCACGCACAGGACGACTCGAATCCGGGCTGCGCTCATCGACCTTCCGTCATGCACACGTCGCGACGCGACTCGAAAGGGGCAAGATCCATTCTGCGCCTCCACTCGCAACCCCAAAAAAAGAACCCCGG
>JBFJPA010000467.1:0-3741 GCA_041617355.1 Longimicrobiales bacterium | reverse complement strand
GTGAACAGCGTCCCGTCCGTCAGCCGGTGGTTGGTCGCGCGCGCGACGCCGAAGTCGATCACCTTCGGAACCGGCCGGTCGTCGTGCATTGTCACCAGCACGTTGGACGGTTTGATGTCCCGGTGGATGACGCCCTTCTGGTGGGCGTGCTGCACCGCCGAGCACACCGCAACGAACAGGTCCAGCCGCTCCCGCGTCCCGAGGCAGTTCGCGTCGCAGAACTCCGTGATCGCCACGCCGCGGACGAGCTCCATGACGAAGTAGGGCCGCCCCTCGTCCGTGGCGCCCGCGTCCAGCACGCGGGCGATGTTCGGATGCTCCATCAGGGCGAGCGCCTGCCGTTCCGCCTCGAAGCGGGCGACCACCTGCTTCGTGTCCATCCCCGCCTTGATCAGCTTCAGCGCCACGCGCCGCCGGATCGGCCGCTCCTGCTCCGCCATGTAGACGGCGCCGAACCCGCCTTCGCCGATCAGCTCGAGCAGTTTGTACGGACCAATCCGCGTGCCGACCCGGCCCTGCGGTGCCTCCCCACCGGCGACCGCCAGACCCGCCGCCTCGCCGTGCGCGTGCTGCCGCGATTCCATGAAGCCGTGGGTGCCGTCGTACGCGGCGAGCAGCGCCATCACCCGGTCCCGCGCCGCGACGTCATCGCCGCACGCCGCCGCGACGAACGGTGCGCGCTCGGCCGCCGGCCGCTCGATCGCGTCCTGGAAGATCTGCTTGACCCGTTGGTTCCGGTCGTGCTCCATGCTCGCCTCTCTGCCGCTCAACCGGCGGTCCATCCGAGGGCGTCGCGCAGCCACGCCTTCGCGTACGCCCACTCGCGCATGACGGTCCGCTCGGAGAGCGCGAGCGCGCTTGCCGTCTCCTCGACGCTCAGGCCCGCGAAGTAACGAAGGCGCACCACGTCCGCCGCACGGTCGTCCTGTTCTTCCAGGCGCCGGATCGCCTCATCGACTGCCAGCAGCTCCACGGGGTCCGGCCAATCGGCGACGTGCGCGTCGTCCAACTCGACGGGTACGTTGTCGCCCCCGCGCTTCACGCGCGTACGTCTCCGTGCGTGGTCGATCAGGATGCGCCGCATCGCCTCCGCCGCGGCGTGGAAGAAGTGCGCGCGGCTACGCCATGGCGGGGCCTCCGCGCCGACCAGCCGGAGGTACGCCTCGTGGACCAGTGCAGTGGCCTGGAGAGTGTGCCCCTCTCGCTCGCCTCGCAGGCGGGATGTGGCGATCGCACGCAGCTCGTCGTACACGATCGGCAGCAGGCGTTCGAGCGCCTCGGCTCGATCGACGTGCGCCATCGAGAGCACGCCCGTGATCTCGTCGCTTCGAGATGTCATGCGTTTCGCGTCCGGTCGGTGAGCGGGATCGCGGCGCGCCGCCGCGGCCAGCGTCCGGGGCGCGTCTCCTGTGGATACAGGCGTCGGACGCGGCGGCAGGGTGACACGCAACGACCTTGGATGTATACGAATGGAGGCTGGGAGGCGCACGTCGACGACGCTGTCGCGCGCGGGGCGCACGGCGAGGGAGTCGACTACTCCTCAGGAGCGGCCGCGTAACGAATCACGATCAGGCTGTATCGATCCGTAGCCCGCCGTACTACTGGCACTCTTCGCGGAAACCGTCCGAAGCGATTGTAATACAACGATTTGCAAGACCGTCTCCCGGCCGGCATGGCCATTCCATGTTTCGTCGGGCATCGCGCGCCTGATTGCCAACGGCGGGTATCGGATCGCGATGCTGCGTTGCGCTGTCCACACGGAAGGATGAAGAGCATGAGGCACACGACTGTCCTGGCCCTCGCGCTCTACAGGAAAGGACGAAGAACGATGAGGCGCGCGATCATCATGACCATCGCGGCGACGGGCTTCGTGATTGCCAGCTGTCGAGCGGAGCGTGATGACGTGCGGCTCGCCCGGCTCGGAACGGAACGTCCGACCTCCGACGCGAACGTCGCCCGGAACGGTCTGCCCGGGATCACGCTGCGCCGCCTCTCGACGAGCGGCTACGTGGACTTCTACGCGTCGTCCATCTCGGCGGACGGACGTTACATGTCGATGATCGACTGGTCGACGGTCGATCTCGCCGTCCGCGATCTCGTCACGGGTGAGGTGCACCGGCTGACGAACGCGCGAAGGGGAGAAGGCGAGCCGTACGAAGACGCCGGCGTGTCGGTCTTCTCCCGCGACGGGCGCCGCATCGTCTACGGCTGGCAGTACTTCCCGGACGTGCAGCCCGGCTGGGGCTATTTTCCGGACCTGCAGCTACGCGTGATGCCGTTCGTGGCCGATGAACACGGCGTCCCCCGCGCCGCGGAGCCGGACGTGCTCTTCCACAAGCCCGAGTTCGACCCGTACTACCCGTTCGACTGGTCGCCGGACGGCCGCCTGATCCTGGCGAAGGTCTACACGGCCGGGAACGCGAATCAGCTCGCGCTCATCTCCGCGGACGACGGCACCTACCGCGCGCTCCGCAGCTTCGACTGGCGCGAGCCGCTGCGCGCCGCGTTTTCGCCGGACGGACGCTACGTCGCCTACGACTTCCTGCCCGACATCGATTCTGCGGACCGTGACATCTTCGTCCTCTCGGTCGATGGCACGCACGAAGCGCGCATCGTCGAAGATCCTGCCAACGATCGGCTGCTGGGCTGGCACCCCGACGGCAGCATCCTCTTCCACAGCGACCGCGGCGGCTCGCCCGGCGTCTGGCGCATCGCGATGTCGGAAGGCCGGGCGAACGGACGGCCCGAGCTCATCCGTGGCGACGTGCTCGGCGTGCAGCCCATCGGCTTCGCCGGCGACCGCTTCTACTACGGCGTCGATGTCAATCCCCGCCGGTTCTACACGGCGCCCATCGACATCGCCACGGGCCGGCTCACCGGCGCGCCCACCGCGATCGATGACCCCACGCGCATCGACGTCATCGGCTGGGACTGGTCGGCCGACGGCGAACTCCTCGCGTACTCGGGAACGAGCGATGGGGCCAACGGCTCGACGATCGTCATCCGCGCGCGTGGCGGCGAGCTGGTGCAACGCGTTCGGCTGAATCTGGGCAGGTCGCGGCACATGCGATGGACTCCAGACGGAACACTCCTGGTTTTCGCGCGCGATGACAGGGATCGGCGCGGCTTCCACCGGATCGACCTCGGAACGGCATCGTACGAGACGATTCTGCGGACCGAAGACAGCAGTGAGCTGTCCACGCCGCGCGGCCATTTCGAGCTCTCCACCGACGGCCGCACGTTGTGGTTCGCAGCCGGCAACCCTTCAGCCAGCGGCCAACTCACGCTCGTCGCGTATGACATCCAATCCCGTACGTCGCGCCGGCTCGCTCCGATCGACTGGCCCGGTCTCGTTGCGCGCTCCCCCGATGGCGCGAGGCTCGCCATCTTCGCACCGGATGAGGACGGCGGTTCCGTGCTCGGCACACTGAGCGTCGACGGCGGGCCGGTCACGCCGCTCCACCGGATCGGTGAGAATACGCTCGTCATGGGCCTGATCTGGCACCCCGACGGTCAGACCCTCGTGTTCTCTACGCTCGAGCTGCCGGATGGTGAGAATTGGACGACCTGGGCCGTGCCCGTGGACGGCGCTGCGGCGCGGCCGGTACAGCTCATCGATCACGTCAATCCGGGCAGCATGCGACTCCACCCTGACGGCCGCACGATCGGGTTTCGGGCGGGTGAGAGTCGCGGCGAGGTGTGGGTCATGGATGGGCTGGGCGGCCGGTGATCGGTCGGCGC
>JBFJPA010000466.1:0-3785 GCA_041617355.1 Longimicrobiales bacterium | reverse complement strand
GCTGGCGATCGAGCACGAGTGTCATTCGATCGCATGGACCCGGCAGGGCGAGGGCGGCGCGGTCGCGCACACCGCCGCAATGTACCTGTTGACCCAGCCGGAGCAGGGCTTCTGCTGCCCGATCACGATGACCCACGCGGTGATCCCGTCGCTGCGCCTCCAAGCGGACGTCGCACGCGAGTGGGAGACGCGCGTGCTGTCCCCGCACTACGACCCGCGGTGCGTGCCGGCCGCGGAGAAACGCGGCGTGACCTTCGGGATGGCGATGACGGAGAAGCAAGGCGGTTCCGACGTGCGCTCGAACACGACGCGGGCGCGGCCCATCGGGTCGGGAGGGCCGGGCGCCGAGTACGAGTTGGAGGGTCACAAGTGGTTCTGTTCCGCGCCGATGTCCGACGCGTTTCTCGCGCTGGCCAACACCGACGGCGGCCTGTCCTGCTTCCTGGTTCCGCGCTGGCGGCCCGACGGCGGCCGCAACCCGTTTTACATCCAGCGCCTGAAGGACAAGCTGGGCAACCGCTCCAATGCCTCCAGCGAGGTCGAATTCGACGGGACCTGGGCCCGCATGGTCGGCGAAGAGGGCCGCGGCGTGCGCACGATCATCGAGATGGTGCACCAGACGCGACTCGACGCGGCCACCGCTCCCGCCGGCATGATGCGCCACGCATTGCGCCACGTGCTGCACCACGTCGAGCACCGGCGGGCGTTCGGCGCACGGCTGATCGAGCAGCCGCTGATGCGTAGCGTGCTGGCCGACCTGGCCGTCGAGTGCGAGGCCGCGACCGCGATGGTGTTTCGCGTGGCGCGGGCGTTCGACGAAGCCGCGGATGACGGGGACGCCCGTCATTTCGCGCGGCTGGCGACGGCGGTGACGAAATACTGGATCAACAAGCGCGCTCCGGGCTTTCTGTACGAGGCGATGGAGTGTCTCGGCGGTGCGGGGTACGTCGAGGAGTCGGTGCTGCCGCGCTTGTACCGCGAGGCGCCGGTGAACAGCCTCTGGGAAGGATCGGGCAACGTCATCTGTCTCGACGTGCTGCGCGCGATGGAACGGGAACCGCGTGCGGTCGAGGCGTTCCTCGAGGAGGTCGCGCAGGCGTCCGGCGCCGATCGCCGGTTCGACGAAAGCCTGACGGCATTGCGGCACGAGTTGGCCGACCGCGTCGATCTGCCGTCGCGCGCCCGCCGAATCGTCGGCCGGATGGCGGTCGCCTTGCAGGCGAGTCTGCTGCTGCGCCACGCCGCCCGGCCGGTGTCGGAGATGTACTGCGCGACCCGCCTCGACGGCGGCCATTCCGTCTACGGCGGCCTGCCGACGGCAAGCGACGTCGGGGCGTTGATCGAGCGGGCCCGCCCCGGGCGGCCGTAGGACCTGAGCCATGTTCACGATCCCGGTTGCGCGTGGAATCCAGATCCCTATCTTTGTAAAGCTAGGCGATCGCCACGCCATTCCGTAACGGAGCCGCCATGCCTGCCCGCGAGCGCAGACCGGTCTTGACACGTGTCCTCGTACTGGCGGTTCTGATGGCCGGACTGGTACTCGGGATCGCGTGCACGCACGAAAAGACGCTGCCGCCGGAACTTGCCGGCGTCTACGGGCGGATTCACGAATCGCGTGAAGACTTCGAGCAGGGGATCGAGATGATCCTCGCCGGCGAAGACGTGGCCGGTGAGAACCAACTTGCCGCCGCGACCACTCGTCTGATCGTCGCGACGCGCGAGTGTTCACAGACCCCCGGTTGCGAAATCGATCTGTTTCACGACGCGATGGAGCAACTCGTCGCCGAGCAACGCAGCCTGCGCATCGCGACGGCGGAACAGGGCGTCGAGACCGCGCCGCTCGCGGACGAAGCGGACGATGCGGAGTTGCTCGCCGAGAGCCTGGCGCTCGCCGGAGCGGATCCACCGACGCTCGAGGATTCTCTACTTAGTGGCGCCGATCTGGCCTCGCTGATTCCCATGAACGCAAAGGTGGAGGCGGCGCTGAACGACTGGCTGACCTGGCACCGTCCGGCGCTGGTCGAGGCCTACGAACATTACAAGTTCCTTCGCCCGGGCATGCTGCCCAGCTACCGGGAGGCCGAACTGCCCGAAGCGCTGCTGTTCGCCATGATGGCGAAGGAGAGCGGCGGGAAGGTGCACGCGTACTCCCGGGCCGGCGCCGCCGGTCCGCTGCAGTTCATGGGCCGCACGGGGATGCGCTACGGGCTGGGCTCGGTGGACGGGTTCGACATGCGGCTCGATCCCGTTGCCTCGGCCAGGGCCAACGCCCGCTACATGAAGGACCTCCTGCGGGTGTTCGATGGGGACCTCGAACTCGCGGTCGCCGCCTACAACGTCGGCGTCACCCGGTTGCGTCGACTGGCGCAGCGTAACCCGGGCGCGGGCTTCTGGGACGACGAGATCTACTACGCCCTTCCCTGGGAGACGCGCAACTACGTACCCAAGGTGCTCGCGGCGGCCTGGCTCTTCCTCCACGCGGAGGAGTACGGGATGCAATTCGATCCCGAAGCGATGACCGTCACGACGATTCAGCTGGAACAGCCGGCGTCGCTGGGTGAGTTGAGCGTTTGTCTCGGCCAGACGCTCAAACCGGAGGGCTGGTTCCGCACCCTGCGCAACCTCAACCCGCGCCTGTCGCCCGGTGAGCGCGCGCCGACGGGAGCGACCCTCGTCATGCCCACGGCGCTGGTCAGGATCTACAGCGCGCGCTGTGTCGGCGACACGCCGCTGATGCGACTTGCCCGCCGCTTGCACGACGCCGATTATCCCGAGGAGCCCGAACTGATGCAGTACACCGTTCGGCGCGGCGACACGCTGGCGGCGATCGCCGCCCGGCACCGCTCGTCGCTCAGAGAACTGGCGCGGTTGAACGGCATCGCCGGTCCACGCTACGTGATTCGCGTCGGCCAGAAGTTGCGCGTCCCGTCCCGCGGCTGACGCGGCTCAGGGACAGACCAGCGAGTCCAGCGCTTCGTGGCCCGGCCCGAAGCTCGACACTCCGCAGGTGTTCCGGCCGCGGGCCAGGTAGTAGTAGCCGTCGCCGAGCTCCGGATCCGGCCGCGGGTCGTCGTAGATCGAGCCGGCGATGTCGCCCGCGAGGCAGGCCGCCCCCGCGACCGTTCCGCTCGTGCGCAGATCCGACAGCGTGCCGCCCGCGAGGTCGAAGGCGGTCGCGCGGCTCTCGGCGGGATCGGAGAGGAACGCGAGCCGGCTCTTCGATTCGAACGTGAGCGTGCCGAGCGGACCCGGCGAAGCCCAGATCGAGCCGTCGGCGGGCACGCAGTCGTCGCCGTCGAGGAATCCGTCGTCGTCGCGATCGCCGCCGAGGCGCGCACCGGCGCCGAGCGTGGCGCACAGGAACGTGATCGGGCCGTCGGCGCTTTCCCGCAGCGTCGTCGTGCTCGACGGCGGATCGGTGGCGGCGTCGAGGGTCCACTGGCCGCCGGACAGCTGCGCGTGCCGGATGCGCCCACCGGAGGGATAGAACGCCGTCAGCTCGCAGTGGCGATTGAAGTCGGCACCATCGCCCAGTCCGATCAACGTCGTGATCAGAAACACGACCACTTCGAGATGCGCGCACAGCTCGATCTGATCGAACAGCCGCGCGCCAGGCAGCAAGAACGCCCACAGGTAGAGGTAGCTGGTGAAGTTCGGCCGTGCCGCGAAGGTGCGTCCCTCGGCGAGCCGCTCGACTCCACCGCGGGCGATGTACTCCTCGGCGAGGCCGAGGTGTTTCCAGCGCGCGTCGAACTGGGCGTTTTCCGGGGTCAGGGTCGGCAGGT
>JBFJPA010000465.1:0-3837 GCA_041617355.1 Longimicrobiales bacterium | reverse complement strand
CGCGACCGACCGCATCGACGGGTCGATGACCCGCTGGAAGAACCGAATCGATGTGCTGGAAGGCCGGCTCGATCGCCGCCGCGAGCAGCTGATCAAGCGGTTCACCGCGCTCGAGGCCGCCATGGCCCGGGCACAATCGCAGTCCGCCTGGCTCGATGCGCAGCTTCGCCGCTTCGAGAACCCGAGGACGTCGTGAGGGAGGGAGTCATGAGTTACGGCGCCGGCGCCACGGCCTACCGCCAGGCCCGCGTGATGGGCAGCTCGAGGGAACAGTTGGTGGTCTTGCTTTACGAGCACCTGCTGGTCAGTCTCCGGCGGGCCGCATCCCAGATCCAGGCCGGCGATATCGAAGGGCGAGGCACGAGCCTTGCCAAGGCATCCGACATCCTGTTCGAGCTGTTGTCCGCGTTGGACCGCGAGCAGGGCGGCGAGATCGCGGCGCGGCTGTCCGCGCTGTATGCGTATTTCATCGCCGAGATCAGCGCGGTCGGCCGGACGCCGGACCTGGCGCGGCTGGAGCGGGTGACGGGTCTGGTCGCGTCGCTTCACGAGTCCTGGTCGCGGGCGGCGGCGACGACGTCGGCGGCGGTCGCATCGACGGAAGGCGAGATGCTCGCGTGACCCGTGCGCTCCGTCTGGCCGACGCGTTCGAGCGGTACGCCACACTGATCGTGGCGCAACTGCAGGCCCTCGAGCAGGGTGATCTCGACGCCCTCGAGCCGCTGGGCCAGGAGCGGGACACCCTGGCCGGCGAGATCGACTCGCTGCTGAACGAGGCGCCGCACCTGGCCGAGCAGCCGGACGCGCGGCTGCAGCTGCAGCGCTGCAATGCGGCCGACCAGCGCTTCCGGGCCCGGCTGGCCGTCCTGCGGGGTGATACCCGGACGGCCGTGCTGCGGGAACGTCAGGACGCCGAAGCCATGCGCGTCTACGCCGGCGCCGAACCGCCGGGCAGCCGCCTCGATATCGAGCTGTAAGTTTCAGTTTTTCCGGGATCTGCCGATTATAGAGACCCGAGAGGAGGACGCCCGATGGATATCAAAGACATTCGACACGATCCGTCCCCGATCGGCCCGGCGGCGCCAGTGCCTCCGGTCCGTGATGACGGTCGCCGTCCCTCGGTCCCGGCTGACGGCCGGCGGGGTGGGCGCGGGGATGATCGCGTAGACATTTCGGCCGAAGCCCGTGCACTCGCCGAGGAAGCGCCGGCCGAGGCGCCCGAGGGCGTGTTGCCGCCCGATCGCCTCGTAGACCTGCGTCGCCAGATTCAGGCGCGCTTCTACGATCAGCCCGAGGTCGCCGAGCAGGTCGCACGGCGGATCATCGAGCGCGGCGACCTGTAGTCGATCCGGCTGGGGACTGATGAAGGTTCTCGTCGTCGACGATTCCGCTACAATGCGTCGCATCGTGATCAACACGCTGCAGCGCATCGGATACAGTGAGTGTCTCGAAGCAGGCGAGGGCGCCGAAGCGCTCGAGTTGTTCGATTCCTCGATCAGTTGTGTGCTGACCGACTGGAACATGCCCGGCATGAGCGGGCTCGAGTTCGTTCGTGCGTTGCGAGCTCGGCCGGACGGGCGCGAGGTCAAGATCATCATGGTGACGACGCGCAGCGTGCGGGAGGACATCCTGCAGGCGGCGCAGGCGGGCGTGAACAACTACGTCGTCAAGCCATTCACTCCGGAGATTCTGAAAGAAAAGCTCGACCAGGTCTTTGCCGCGCGAGGTGCGGCGTGAGCCACCGCAGGGGCCTGCCCGAGCAGCTCCTGCTGGATTCGGCCGCGAGCCTGCGCATTGCGGACCGCATCGTTCGCGAGCTGAACCAATCGGAGCCGATCAACATCGACGACGAGGCATCGTCTTCGGCGCTGCCCGGCGTTTTGCTGCGCGCGTACATGGAGATCATCAGCATCGTCGACAGCTTGCGGCGCAGCCGGTCCATGCTGGAGAGCAACGCCGTGCAGCGGCTGCACCGTGCGAACGAGCAGCTTCGCGAAGTTTCGTCGGCGACCGAGGTCGCGGCCACGGACATGCTCGACGGATTGGATCGGGCGCTGGCCCTGGTCGATCGCCTCGATGGCGAGGACGGTGCACCGTCCGAGACGCACGTGGCGCTGCGGGAAGAGATTCACCGCGTCATCGACCGCCTCCAATTCCAGGACATCGCCAAGCAGCAGCTCGGCTACGCGTCCACGGTGTTGCAGGATCTCGACCGCCGACTGGATGCGCTGGTCCACTTGATCGACAACAGCCTGCCCACGCGGAGCGACGTCGAGCCGATGGCGGCCGATGCGGCGAGCGCGCCGTACGACCCGGAGGCGTCCGAGCGGGGCGCCACCGAGCGACAGGCCGTCGCCGACGAGATCTTCATTCGCTCCGTCGCCTCCTGACGTAAGCCCCAACACGAGACCTCCGGCGGTGGTGCGCTCGCAAAGGTGTGCGCGCCGGTCCAGTCGTGTGCCCATGTCCCGCGAAGGTGCCGATCGGTCCCGCCTCCGTGACCGCTGCTCCCGTGCCGATTGCTGGCCCCGCCACGCGCCGCTAGCCTGGGCGCCATGGGGAGCTACCTGCGCTCGGCTCGCTTCTGGTTGGTCCTGTTTCTGGGCGCCACGCTGGTCGGCTTCGCGGAAGCGGCGCAGGCGTATGCCGGCGCGGCGGACCGCGACATGGCGATCTCGTGGGGGCGTGCGCTCGGTGCCACCATGCCGTCCTGGTACGTGCACCTGGCGCAGCGATCACGTCCTGTACGGCGGCGACACCTTGCCGTACTGGGACAACCTGAAGCGCCTCTTTACCACCTACTTCGTGTCCATCGAGGTCGGCTATTACTGGGCGATGGTGGGCGTGACCTTCGCGGTAGACTATCGACAGATGCTGATGAACGTGTGACTAACGCCGTCCCACGCGCAGCGTATCGTCGTCGCGGAAGGCGAACAGCACGAGCACGCCCGCGAAGATGATGAGGGACGGGAAGAAGAGCAGATTGGTTCGCTCGAGGAAGAGGCCGAGCGGATCGATCACGGAGCGCCAGACGCCGATCAGTGTTGTGCCGGTGATGGCGGCGAGGACGGGCAGCGTGAAGCGGCGGATCCACCCGAGCGCCAGGGCCAGGCCCAGCCCGACCTGGGCGACGCCCAGCGCCGGCATGATTGACTCGGATGCGAACAAGCCGAAGTAGAATCGCTCGGCGACGCCCGTACCGTGCGCCGGGTTCACGATCTTGTCCAGACCCCACACGACCATGAGCAGGGCGAGAGACACGCGTAACAGGAGCAAGGCCGTGCGCTTCATGACGAGGGCATCTCCGCGAAGGTCGTTCCGTTTCCGGGCGCAACGGGAGAAGAACGCCGTCGGCGGGGCCACGGGTTCCCCACGGCTCGGCGCGGTCGGCCTCTGCGCCATTCTCGTGGCCGCGCTCTTCGATCCAGTGACGGCGCAGATGGGCGCCGTACAGTCGCTCGTCGAAGCCGAGCTCGGCTTCGCGAAGGACGCACAGCAGCGGACGGTCACCGCCGCGTTCCTGGCGGCCCTGGCCGAGGACGGCGTGCTGTTTCGGCCGGGGCCCGTGCTCGGCGCCACATGGACCCGTGACAACCCGTTCCCCGAGGATTTCCTGCTCGACTGGGAGCCCGAGCTCGCCGAAGTCGCGTCGTCCGGCGACCTCGGGTACACGACCGGGCCGTATATCTCGGGGCGTCGCGGCCAGGAGCCTGCCGGCTTCGGCCGCTTCGTCAGCGTCTGGAAACGAACCTCGGCCGGCTGGCGGCTCGCCACGGACATCGGCATCACGCACACCGGTCCGCGCGTGCGCGTCGAGACGGTGCAGGCGCGCGTCGT
>JBFJPA010000464.1:0-3840 GCA_041617355.1 Longimicrobiales bacterium | reverse complement strand
GCTGTGGCTTCGCGACGTCCGCACCGAGATCGATGACTCGGCCGTGGCCGCGCCATCCGTAGCGGCGCTGGCTCGCTCCGCCGGGGTCCACCGCGTGCATCTGGCGCGGATGTTCCGTCGATTTTACGGCTGTTCCGTGAGCGGCTACATGCTGGCTCACCGTGTTCGCGCCGCCGCCCGCCTGCTCGCAGAGGAGGATGCGTCGCTGACGCACGTGTCTCTCGCCGCGGGTTTCGCCGATCAGAGCCATCTCTGCCGCGTGTTCAAGACGGCGACCGGGATGACGCCCGCCGCCTGGCGCCGTGTCACGGGCCGGCGATCGTAGACGGAGGCGACCGGAAGGTTACATCCGTTCAAGACAGCCCGCGTCCCACGGTCGATATTCGATGCGGCCCAGTCTGTGCTGCAGCGGCCGGTCGTCGCCGCCGCCGGCATGGCGCCCTCGATCCGGCCGAAGGGAGCGTCCGATGAAACCACTCGTGCAAACCTTGCTCATGCTGGCGATCCTCGCGCCCATTCCTGCAGTGGCACAGCCCCGGCCCGGTTCGGCGGCCAGGGGCGTGGCCGCGGCCGCACTGGATCCCATGATCTCGCGTATGTTCGCGCTCGGCGCCGCGCCGGGCATGGCCGTCGTGGTCGTGCAGGACACGCAGGTCGTGTACAGTCGCGGCTTCGGCTGGGCGGATGTCGAAGCGCGCCGACCGTTCACGCCGTCGACCGTGTTCTACATCGCATCGACCACGAAGACGTTCACGGGTCTTACTGCGGCCCTGCTCGCCCGCGAGGGTAAGGTCGACCTGGACGCGCCACTGTCGCGAAGCCTGCCGGGTGCCCGCCTCCATGAGGAGCTGTCCGCCGACGCGATCACGCTGACCGACCTGCTCACGCACACACACGGGATTTCCAACGGCGGCCCGATCGTGTATCGCACCGCGTACAGCGGCGAACACACCAACCAACAGCTCCAGCGGCTGCTCGCGTTGCACGGTCCCGATGAGAACGGCCGCGCGTTCCGCTACGGCAACGTCGGCTACAACATCACCAGCCTCATCATCGACGCGACGGGAGAAAACTGGAAGGATGCGCAGCAACGCCTGCTGTTCGGTCCACTGCGCATGACCAGCACGACGGCGCGCCGTTCGACCGCGGACCCGAGCCGACTCGCGATGCCCTACCGGCCGACGCCGGACGGACACGAGCGCCTGCGTTACACGAAAGATGACGGCAACATGCACGCGGCCGGCGGATTGCTCACCACGGCCGACGACCTTGCTCGCTGGCTGGAGGTCCACATCAACGACGGTGCGCTCGACGGCCGGCGCGTCTTCCCGGCCGACGTCATGCGTCAGGTCCACTCGCCGCGCGCGCAGCAGAACGCCTCGCTCGGCGCAATCCGCCGTCACGGCTATTCGCTCGGCTGGAACGTCGGGACGTTGCAGGGCGATACCATCCTGGACCACGGCGGCGGGTTCCCCGGCTTCCGAACCAACCTCTCGTTCATGCCCGGCCGGCGGATCGGTGTGGCCGTTCTCGTCAACGACGCGTTCATGGGCGGCCCGTTCGCGGACGCCGTTACCGAGTACGTCTACGACCGGCTCATTCGCGGGGCCTCCGTCGACGCGGCCTGGGAAGCGAAAGTGGCAACGTTCCCGGAGCAGATTCGAGGGGCTCGCGAAAGCGTCGCGGCGGACCGCGCCCGCCGCGCGGCCCGCCCGCAGACGTTGCCTCACCCGCTCAGCGCCTATACCGGCGTATTCGAAAACGAGAGCATCGGCAGCATGGAATGGCGTCTCGTCGACGGCCGGCTGCACGTCACGGCAGGTCTGCTCGCGAGCGACGTCGAAGTGTTCAACGGCGACCGAAACCAGTTGCGCGTCGAGCTGACGGGTGGCGGTGAAGTCATCGAGTTCGTCTTCACGGACGGCCGCGCGACCGAGCTCCGGTACGCCGGCCAGATGTTACGTCGCGTGCGTTAAGACGCCCGCGCGCGCTCAAAGACCGGCCCGGGAGCCGGCCCCTCATTCGTGCGCGATGGCCTGCACGGCATCGATCCGCGTCGCGCGCCACGCAGGCACGATGCACGCCGCCGCGGACACGAGCAGCAACAAGGACGCGGTGCCGGCGAAGGTGCTCGGGTCGAGCGTCGTGACACCGAACACGTGATGCTGGAGCACGGGCCGTGCCGCGGTAGCACCGAGCAGCCCCATCCCGACGCCCAGCATGGCGGGTGTCATGCCGCGGCGCATCACGATGGCGAGCACGTCGTGACGTGTCGCCCCGAGCGCGATGCGCACGCCCAGCTCGGGCCTCTGTCGACTGATCGTGAAGGCGAGCACGGCATACGTGCCGAGTGTGGCGAGGGCGAGGGCGAGGAGCGCGAACGCGGCGATGAGAGATGCGGTGTCGCGCCGGGCGGCCAGGGCGTGCTCGACGCGGCTCCGCATCGTGAGGACTTCATAGACGGCAAGACCCGGATCGACCTCTTCGACCGAAGCGCGGATGGCGGCCAGCGACGCCACCGGATCGGACGCCGTCGCGATGACCAGCGTCATGCCCCAATCGCCGAAGTGCCCCCAGCGTGACTGAGCCAACGTGGTGTACGCCGCAGCCGATGGCGCCGACTCGAGGCCGTCGTAACGAACATCGCTGACAATGCCGACGACGGTGTGCCAGACGGACGTCGGCTCGTTCGGATCCTCCCACGTGATCACCCGGCCGATCGGGTCCTCGCCGGGGAACACCGTTCGCGCCGCGCTTTCACTCAGCGCGAGAACGGGAAGCGCACCGCCGGTGTCGCGCTCGCCGGGCAGGCGGCCGCGAATCAACCGAACGCCCGCGGCCTCGAAGAAGCCCGGTGTGATGACCCGGTGCAGGGCGCGCGGCCGGTCCGACGACAGCTGAATGGGCCGACCTCGCACCGTGATGCCGCCCGTCCACCACGGCCCCTCGAGCGGCATTCGGTTCACGGCGCCGACGGCTCGAACCGCTGGCAGCGCGCGGATGCGGTCCTGAATGCGGCCAAACTGCGCGTCGGCCTGCTCTCGCTCGGGGAGCGACGCCCAGGACGGCGCGATGCGGAGCGTCAGCCGGTTCTCGATCGCCACGCCGACATCACTTCGCGCCGCCGCACGCAGGCTGCGCGTGAGCAGGCCGGCACCGACCACGATGGTCGTCGCGAGCGCGATCTCGAGGATGACGAGGGCGCGCCGCGATCGACCCGCGCGTCCGACGACGCCCCGCCCGCCGGCCCGCAGCGCGTTCGACAGCCGGGAGCCAGACGCACGCAAGGCCGGCAGCGTGCCCATCAGCAAACCCGTCGCGACCGATACGCAAAGTGTGAAGACCAGGACGCCGCCATCGACGCCCGGTGCCGCGCGGCCGACGAGCGCGCTCTCGCCGAACCGTGCGACCAGCGCGACACCGGGCCGGGCCAGCATGACGCCAAGCGCACCGCCCAGAAGGGCCAGGGTCAGACTCTCCATCACGAGCTGGCGCACGAGACGGCCGCGATCCGCACCGAGTGCCGTGCGAATCGCCAGCTCCCGGTCCCGCACGAGCGTCCGCGCGAGCAGCAGGTTCGCGACATTCGCGCAGGCAATGACGAGCACGAGCGCAGCCGCAGCCCAGACCAGCCACAGCGTCGAACGGGTCGGCCCGACGATCGTCTCTCGCAGCGGCTCCAGCCACGTGCTCCACCCCTCGTTGCTGTCGGGATAGGCCTCCGCGTTCGCGCGGGCCACGGCCTGCAACTCCGTCAACGCGACGGCCTGCTCGACGCCGGCCGACAGTCTGGCGACGACATCGACCCAGCGTCCGCCGCGTGGACCTCCGTCGTCGCGT
>JBFJPA010000463.1:0-3844 GCA_041617355.1 Longimicrobiales bacterium | reverse complement strand
GAGCGCTACCAGACGGTCTACGCACGGGAGCCCGGGTCGGTCGCGGCGCCGACCGCCGGCCTGCACTTCACGCCGGCGCTGTTGCAGACGCTCGAGGCTCGCGGCGTCGGCATCGTTCGGCTCGTTCTGCACATCGGGCTCGGCACCTTTCGGCCGGTCGAGGTCGACGATCCCGCCGACCACCCCATGCACGCCGAGCGCTACTCCGTCTCCGACGACGCGGCGGCGCGGCTGAACGCGGTCCGGGCCCGCGGCGGACGCCTGTGGGCCGTCGGCACAACCGTCACACGCACGCTCGAAACGTGCTCGGACGACGAGGGGTACATCAGGGCCGGATCCGGCTGGACTTCGCTCTTCATCCGGCCCCCTTACCGGTTCCGCGCCGTCGACAGGCTCATCACCAACTTCCATTTGCCGCGGTCCACCCTGATCATGCTCGTCGCCGCCCTCGCCGGGCACGAACACGTCATGGCCGCTTACCGCGAAGCCGTCGCGCACCGGTACCGCTTCTACTCCTATGGCGATGCCATGCTGATTTTGTGACGACCATGTTCGATTTCCAGATCCACCATCGGGACGGGCTCGCGAGGGCCGGCCAGTTCGAGCTGCCCTACGGCGCCGTTCGCACGCCCGCCTTCATGCCCGTCGGGACGCAGGCCACGGTCAAGACCATCTCCCGCGACGAGCTCACCGGCATCGGCGCCGAGATCGTCCTCGCCAACACGTACCACCTCTACCTGCGGCCGGGCCACGAGCTGATCCGTGACCTCGGCGGACTCCATCGTTTCATGGCGTGGCCCCGTCCCGTCCTCACCGATTCCGGCGGCTTCCAGGTCTTCAGTCTGGGCCCGTCCGCGCGGATCGAAGAGCGCGGCGTCGAGTTCCAAAGCCACATCGACGGCAGTCGCCACATGTTCACCCCCGAGCTCGTGACCGACGTGCAGCGCGCCATCGGGGCCGACCTCATTATGGCCTTCGACCAGTGTCCGCCCGGCCCGGCCGACCGCTCCCTTGCCGCCGAGGCTCACGAGCGCACGCTCCGCTGGCTCGAACGCTGTCGACATCGCTTCGATGCGGAGGTGCTACGCGAAGGCGATGCCGGACGGCAGGCGCTCGTGCCCATCGTTCAGGGTGGGGTGTATGCAGAGCTGCGCCGGGATTCGGCGCGCCGCATTCGCGAGCTCGGAGATTGGCGTGCGATCGCCGTGGGCGGTCTGTCGGTGGGCGAGCCGAAGCCCGTCATGCTCGACGTGCTCGAGCGGCTGGAACCGGAGCTGCCGGCGCAGGTGCCGCGTTACCTGATGGGCGTCGGCTACCCGGAGGACCTGGTCGACGCGGTCGGTCGCGGCTTCGACCTGTTCGACTGCGTGGCGCCCACGCGCAATGGCCGGAACGGGACGGCCTGGGTCGCCACGGACGGGCAGATCAACCTGAAGGCGGCGAGGTATCGTGCGGAGGACGCGCCGCTGGATGAGACGTGTGACTGCTGGACCTGCCAGACGCACAGCCGAGCCTACCTCCGGCACCTGGTCGTGGCGGGCGAGTGGCTGGCGATGCGCCTGCTGTCGTTGCACAATCTCCGCTTCCTCGTGCGTCTTATGGAGCAGGCGCGCGAGGCCATTGCAGCCGGCCGCTACACGGCGTGGAGCTCGAACTGGCTCGCGCGCTACCGTGCCGCTGGCGAAGAAAGGGAACGGACACGTTGATCACGAACGGGTTGTTTTCGCTGTCGTTGCTGCAGGCTGCGCCAACGGGTGGACGCACGGGCACCGTGCTGATGATCTACCTGGTCGCGTTCGGCATGATCATGTGGTTCTTGATCATCCGGCCGCAGCGCAAAGTGCAGGAGCGGCACAAGGCGATGTTGGAAGCATTGAAGAAAGGGGATGAGGTGATGACGGACGGCGGCCTCATCGGCAACGTCGTGCACATCGCCGACGATCGTGTCACGTTGAAGTCGGAGAACACGCGGGTGATCGTGGCGCGCGCGAAGATCGCGCGGATCTTCAGTCCGTCCGGGGAGAGCTGATGGCACGGTTGGAGGTCCGGCTGCTGGGAGATCCGGTGCTGCGCCGAAAGGCGGAGCCGGTGGCGGAGATCACGGATGCCGTACGCACGCTGCTCGACCAGATGCTGGAGACGATGTACGCGGAGGACGGCGTCGGTCTGGCCGGTCCGCAGGTCGGCGAATCGGTTCGGGTCATCGTGGTGGACCCGCGAGAGGAAGAACAGCCCGCGCTCGCGTTGATCAACCCGGTTGTCATCGCCGCGAGCGAGGACACGTCGAGACGGGAAGAGGGATGTCTGAGCATACCGGGCCTGAGTGATGTCGTCGAGCGGCCCGCCGAGGTCGTCGTCGAGGCGTTGGACCGCGGGGGCGAGTCCGTTCGCATTGAAGCGGACGGCCTGCTCGCCTGCATCCTGCAGCACGAGATCGACCACCTCGACGGGGTCCTGTTCCTCGACCGGGTCAGCCCGCTGAAGCGAAAGATGCTGCTCAACAAGTGGCAGAAAGTGAAACCCGAGGAAGCGAAAGGCTGAGCCGTTGCGCGTCCTGTTTTGGGGCACGCCGGACTTCGCGCTGCCGTCGCTGCGCGCGTTGCTCGGCGAGGGGCACGATGTGGTGGGTGTGGTGACGCAGCCGGACCGTGCGGCCGGGCGCGGGCGATCGCTGCGGCCGCCGCCGGTGAAGGAACTGGCGCGCGACGAGCGGTTGCCGTTGTTCCAGCCCGAGAAGCCGGTCGGTGAAGCATTCCTTACGGAGCTTCGCGCGCTGAATCCGGAGCTGTCCGTCGTCGTCGCCTACGGCCATATCCTGCGCCGCGAAGTGATCGATTTGCCGCCGCGTGGCACGGTCAACGTGCACGCCTCCGCACTGCCGGCGTTGCGCGGGGCCGCACCCATCCAGTGGGCGATCGCGAACGGGCACACGCACACGGGCGTCACCGTCATCCGACTGGTCGAGAAGATGGATGCCGGACCGATGATCCTGCAGGTCGGCGAGCCGATCGGTGACGACGAGACCGGCAGCGACTTGGCCGCGCGCCTCAGCGAGATCGGCGCGGAGGCGCTGATCGAGGCGCTCGCGCTCATGGAGGCGGGGGTCGCGACGGAAACGCCGCAAGACGAGTCGCTGGCGACCTACGCGCCCCGCATCGGCCGAGACGATGCACACGTCGACTGGAGCCTCGGGGCGGACGTCGTGGCCCGTCGCATCCGTGCGTTCGATGCCGTGCCGGGCGCGTGGACACAGCTGCGCGGCAGCGACCTCAAGCTGTTTCGGCCGCTCGTCGCGACCGAGCCGGTCCCGGACGGCGTTCCGCCGGGCGCAGTCGTCGAAGTGGAGGGACACGACCCGACGGAAGGCATGCGGGTCGCGTGCGGCAGCGGATCGGTCTGGATCCGCGAAGTGCAGCCGGCGGGGAAACGCCGCATGACGACCGCCGATTGGCTACGCGGACATCCGTTGCAGGAGGGAATTCGGCTGGAGTGACCGTTCCGCCCCTTCACGTCGTGACGGACGATGCCGTGCTGGCCCGGCCGGATTTCGTCGAATCGGCGGTACGCGCGCTCGAGGCCGGTCGCGAACGTCTCGCCCTCCACCTGCGTGGCCCGGCGACTCCGACGGCCCGGCTCTTCGGCCTCGCCGAGGCGCTCATCGAGCCCGCCCACCGCGCCGGCTCCCGTATCATTATCAACGATCGGATCGATGTCGCCCTCGCCGTCGCCGCCCACGGCGTGCAGCTCGGCCACCGTTCGCTTCCCATCGCGCTCGCGCGCCGACGCTGGCCGGGCCTGCCGGTCGGCGCATCCGTACACGACAAGGCCGACGCCATCGCCGCGG
>JBFJPA010000462.1:0-3849 GCA_041617355.1 Longimicrobiales bacterium | reverse complement strand
GGAGAGGGAGAGGGAGAGGGTTGTAGGGTAGAGGGGCGCCTCTCCGCCTTTGGGGGTCCTCGGCCTCGAGAGTCACTCGGCCGCTTCGTTCAACACCATCGCAGTCACGAGTCTCCGTCCGTCCACGTACACTTCGCCCAGAATCTCGGGATCTTCGCGAAGCGCATCGACCAGGCGCTCATGGCGGGCGAGCGCCTGGGCTGGCAGGTGGATCGTGACCTCGTGGAACACGCCGCGATCGGCAAAGACGAGGCGAACGGGAACACGATCGTTCATGAAAGCGTCCGTGTGCGGAGTCGCGGCAGTTCGGGGAGCGAAGCGACGAAGAGCAGTGTAGCGACGACGGCCGAAGCGATACACCAGCGGCACCACGCCTGGATCAGCGTCGCTTCGACCCACGAAAGGTAGAGTGAAAACGCGAATGCGTAGCCGCTGAGCACGAGCAGGGCCGCGCCGATGCGCCGGTCAGCCGCGCGGCCGGGACTCAGACCGGCGAGGGCGAGCCCGAGGATCGTCGCGTACCCGCCCACACCCCAGAGCGGAACCGGAATCCCGAGGAAGACCGCCCACGGCGAATTCTGCACCGATTCGCACGCGCCGGTCCCGCACGCGATGGCAGCGATCGCGCCCAGCTTGTAGAGCGCCATGTAGGCGGCAATGATGACGCCGATCAAGGCGAACACGGCGATCGCCATGCGGTTCGGTGGCGGCGCGTGCATCGCTGGCTCGGGTGCGGCTGCCGCCGCGGCCTGCGGTGCGCTTACGTTCACCGGCCGGCCAGCTCCTGCTCGACGGCGGCCTTCAGCGCGTCATAGCTGTTCCACTCGGCGAGGACGCGGTTGGCCACGTAGACGGTCGGCGTTCCCCGCACGCCGAGGTTGTCGCCGAGCATCCGATTCGCCGTGACGACGTCGGCGTGCTGGTCGCTCGTCAGACAGGCGCGCAGCGCCTCGCCATCGAGACCGACCAGCCCTCCGTACTCCACGAAGCGGTCGATGGGCGGCGTGCGTTCGTAGGACCATTCCTGCTGGCGCGCGAACAGCACGTCGTGCAAGTCCCAGAACTTGCCCTGATCGCCGGCGCAACGTGCGGCGCGGGCCGCGATGAAGCCGTGACGATGCGGCCCTTCTGCTGCCAGATCCAGCACGTAATCGTAGTACGTGAATCGAACCTGGCCGCTGCCGACCAGCTCCGCCTTCAGCTGCGGCTCGACGACCGTGTTGAACTGGCGGCAGGCGGGGCAGGTGAAATCGCTGAAGACGAGCACGCGCACGGGCGCGTCCGTCGGACCCAGCTCGATTCCCTTGGCCGCCGCGATCAGGGCCTGCGGATCGTCCAGGCCGGTCAGCGGCGTCGCCGAGATCGCGGCAGACGAGCCGCCACGCGACGTCAGCGAAAATGCGATCCAACCGATGCCCGCCAGCGCGATCACGGCTAGCGCAATGTAGAATGCGCGTAGTCCGGATCCCGACTGCGTCGCCTGACCCTTCCTCTGTGATTGTGCCACGACCGTCTCTCCTCTACTCGTGCGAGCCTTGGTCCTGGGAAACGACCGGCAATCTACCCTCCCGTGGCAGGACAGGTCCAGCCGCGGCGGGTCGAGGGTTGGACGGCGTGACGGCGACGGTGGGGGGCGGAGATCGAGCCTATCCGGCCCGTCCGTTGATCCGGTCACCAGCCCCCGGCCCCGGCCTCCGCCCTCAGGCGATCAGTACCGACAGCACCTCATCGGTTTCCGACAGGTCCGGCAAGACGGTGTGGGCGCCCGCCGCCTCGAGCTCATCCATGGAGTGACGGCCGGTCGCGACGGCGACGGCGTGCACGTCGAGCGCGCGACCGCAATGCACGTCGGCGGGCGTGTCGCCGATGATCACGATCTCGCGGCCGGCGAAGACGCGACCGGTGTGGGCCCGCGCCCGTTCGACCGCGATGGGCGGCAGGCCGTCGCGCCGCTCGCAGTCGGAGCCGTACGCGCCGAACGCGAAGGAGGGCAGTCGGGCGGAGGCGAGCTTGAGCGAGGCGCCGGCTTCGATGTTGCCTGTGAGCAGGCCGACGGTCGCGTCGCCGTTGAGGCTCAGAAGGGCGTCGATCAAGGCACGCACGCCAGGCAGCACCTCGGTCTCGTGGTCGGGTTGACGCAGCTCGACGGTGAGCTCCCGCAAATAGGCGGTCCACAGCGGTAGCAGGCCCGCGTTCGTCTCGGCGTCGGAGCGGCCCTCGAGCGAGAGCAGCTCACGCACGATCTGCGGGTCGGTCTTGCCATCGAAGCTGTGCGTGGCGATCGGCCCGGCTGTGCCATAGACTTCCAGCATGGCGCGGTGGAATGCGCGCTTGGCGGCGCCGCGCGTCGAGAGTAGCGTGCCGTCGATGTCGAACAGGATCAGCTTCTTCATCCGAGTCTGCGCATGTCAGGCCGTCGCCGGCGTCTTCTCATGATCCTGCCGCTTTCCGCGGTCGGAGCGCTTTGGTTCTGGTGGCTGGTCCTGCCCTGGCCCGTGCTGCTGCGCTGGGGCGAGCCATCCCGCAGCCTGCTCATGTACACACGGCAACTGCAGGCCCGCGCGGGCGGCGAGCCGTACACGCTCACACAAACGTGGCGCCCGCTCGACCAGATCTCGCGCAACCTGCAACGCGCGGTCATCATCGCCGAAGATGGCAACTTCTACGAGCATGGCGGCGTCGACTGGGACGCGCTGCGCGAGGAGTTCCGGTATCGCGGCGACGACGACTTCTCGTTCTTCGATCCCGGCGACCTGCAGGCGCTCTACCGCTCGTTTCGCTACTATCTCGACAACCGCGACGAAATCCGCGGGCGCAGCACCATCACGCAACAGGTCGCGAAGAACCTGTTCTTCGGCACGGACCGCTCGCCGTTGCGCAAATTCGAGGAATTCGTGGTCGCTCGCCGGCTCGAGTTCTTTCTGTCCAAGGACCGGATCCTCGAGATCTACCTGAACATCGCCGAGTGGGGTCCGGGCGTCTTCGGTGCCGAGGCCGCGGCCCGGAACTATTTCGACCGTTCCGCCGATCGTCTGACGGCGGACCAGGCCGCGTCGCTCGCGGCGACGCTGCCCCACCCGCTCACGTCCAATCCGAAGCACCGGCCCGGCCGCATGGCGTGGCGGAAGCGACTCATCCTCGGACGGATGGGCCGCACCGGCCCCGTGCCGACGGTCCCGCTCGACTCGATCCCGATCCGGCCCCCGGTCGCGGACACGACGCCTCGCCCGCCCGCCGTCGACCCGGTCATCGACACGACGGCGACCCACTGATCCCCGCGATCAATGACGGACGCCTCGCTCGATGGCCTGCTCGAGCGCGGCGGCAGCGGCCGTGCCCAGGGCGAGGACTTCGACGGGCTGCACATCGCGCGTTTCCGCCGCGACCGAAAGCGCGACCGTGACGTCGCCATCGAACGGCGTGTTGACCGGCGAGATCCGGCGCGCCATCGCCGTGGCCGCCATCCGCGCGATCCGTTCGAGATCGATCCGGCCGAACGGCGCATCCGTGATGACCGCGGCGAGCGTTGTGTTCGTGCCGGGCGGAGCGCCGCGCCAGGGCGCCGGCGGCGCTTCTTTCCCCATTAACAGCCGGGCGGTGTTGGCGAAGCCACCCTGCGCGTCGCGCGCGCCGGCGATGATGGTACCGTGCGCATCGAGCACATCGCCGAACGCGTTGACGACGGCGAGCGCGATGACGTGGTAGCCGCCGGCCTGTGCGGTGCCGAGGCCGAGGCCGGCCGGCGAGGCATGCTCGCGGCCGAGCACCTTGCCGACGGATGCGCCGGTCCCGGCGCCGATGCGGCCGTCTTGCGCATTGCCTTCGTGTGCATCGTCGCACGCCACACGG
>JBFJPA010000461.1:0-3859 GCA_041617355.1 Longimicrobiales bacterium | reverse complement strand
TTCTTCGACCTGTGGCAGGACTGTGACCCGCCACTCGCGGTCCTCCGCGAGGCAGCCCGCTCCGGCATGGCGGACGCGCGCCGCTGACCTGCTGCGGACGCGGCTGGTTGCTTTCGCAGCGCGTGCCGGACCTCCGAGCTGCAACGGGTTCCAGCAGAAACGACGAGGCCGGCCCCGCGCTGTGCGGTGGCCGGCCTCGTGTGCCGTGCGCGGGGTGCGTCAGCGACTGCCGCGGTCGGACGCGCCGTTGCTGATCGGCTCCGTGGTGATGCGGCGTGTGCGGTTGAGTTCCTTGTCCTTGTCGAGGAACTTCACGCCGCTGGTGATCCAGTCGGGCGCGGGCTCGCCCTTGAGGTAGTGCGCGAACCATTCCTTGACCCGGCGGTGGTAGTCGATCTGGTTGGGCTTCTTGGCCAGGCCGTGGTTCTCGCCCTCGTAGACGAGCATGACCAGGTCCTTGTTCTCGCGGCGGGCCGCGTTGTACATGACGATGCCCTGGTGCCAGTCGACGGCGCCGTCCTTGTCGCCGAAGGTCACGAGCAGCGGCGTTTCCATCTTCTCGATGTTCCAGACGGCGGAGTTGGCCGTGTAGGAATCGAGGTCCTTCCACGGCGGCACTTCCATGCGGCCCTGACTGATCTCGAAGATGCGCGCGTCCGTGCCGCCCGTGTTCCAGTAGATGGACAGGTACATGCTGGCCAGCTCGGTGAGCGGCGCGCCCGCGACGCCGGCCGCGAACGTGTTCGTCACGGTCGAGACGAATGCGGTCTGGTAGCCGCCCCAGGAGTGGCCGATGAGGCCGACCTGCGCGGCATCGACCATGCCGGTCGCGACGACCTTCTCGACGGCGGGCACGATCGCGTCGACGGCGGACAGGCCGGGGTTGCGGTCGCGGTAGACGATGTCCGGCTTGAGCACGAAGTAGCCATCCTGCGTCCACACGGTCTGGTTGTACGCGCTCCTTTCGGAGGGCGAGGAGTAGCTGTGGATCGTGTTGGACATGATCTCGTAGATGTAGACGACCATCGGGTACTTCCTGCCGGGCTCATAATTGGCCGGATAGTGCAGCGCGGCCTGGAGCGGCTTGCCGTCCGCGCTGGTGAACTCGATCAGCTCGCTCTTCGCGCTCCACGCGAACTCGGTCTGGAACGGGTTGATGTTCGTGACCTGGCGCGCGCCGGTCAGGGCGGCTCCCCCGACGAAGTAGTCGGGCGCATCGTCGAACGACTGCGCGACGTACGCGTAGACATCGGCTTCCGAGGCCTTCGCCAGGCGCGAGACGTTCTTGTCGAGCCAGACGTCGCGGCTGACGGGCCGGCCGCGCTGGGCCCGGCCGTAGCCGTACTTCTTGGTCTTCTCGCCGTACATCGCCACGTAGAACGGCTTCGAGACGTCGACGAAGTCCTCATCGAAGTCGAGGCGGACGACGCGGTGCCGGACCTGATCGGCCGCGCCGTTGGTCAGGCGCTCGGCCTTCGAGCCGTCGGGCGCCAGTTCCCAGACATCGTACTTGTCGTAGAGCAGCAGGCTGCGGTCGCCGGGCGTCCAGCCGCCCACGCCGAACGGGGGCTTCTGGGAGACCGTGTGATCGTCCTCGAGGTTGATGAACGACGTGGCGACGTTGCGCGTGACGTTCGTGTGGGTCTTCCGCTGCGTGTCGAAGACCCAGAAGTGGTCGTTCTCCAGGTACAGCAGGTACCGGCCGGTCGGGCTGAGGCTCGAGCCGACGCCGAAGAGCTGCTCGGCGCGCTCCTTCGCGCGCGTGCGTTCACCGGTCTTCAGGTCGACGATGTACAGGTCGTTGTAGACGGGCCCGTACATGCGCACCTGCTCGTAGGGCGTCTGGTCGAGCGCGAGCGCGATGCTGGCCTGGCGGGCGACGCTGGCGTCCTCGGTCAGGTCGTTGCCGATCTCGACGAGGCGCTTCGCGCGCGGGTCCCATGCGGTCAGGAAGTTGCGCTCGCGGTCGCGCTGCGCGCGCACCTTCTGCTCGGGGATGATGTCGACGTCCTTCGCGTGCCAGATCTCGACGCCCGGCTTCTCCTCGTCGGCGCCGTTGGCCTTCTTCGTCGTGTCCGGCTTCTCTTTGCGCTCCCACGGCTTGAGACCCAGCAGCACGAACTGGCCGTCGTGCGTCCACGTGAGCGGACGGAAATCGACGACACGGGTGTCGGCCGGGAACCCGGCGAACGTGGCCGGATCCAGCTCGGCGCGCACGGGCGCGCGGCCGGCCAGCCCGGTCCACGCGATGACGACGTGCGTGTCGCCCTCGTAATCCGGATTGCTGCGCACGCGGAGGACGGCCAGGTCCGCCGATTCCGGGCGCCAGCGCAGGCCCTTGAACGCGGCCGTGTCCGACTCGAGCGTCTTCAGCACGCCGGTCTTCGGGTCGTACAGCTTGAGGCCGTTGCCGGCGCGCGTCTCCGCATCGACGGTGAACGCGAGCAGCGATGCGTCCTCCTGCCACCCGTAGTCGGCGACGTTGCCGAGCGTCGTGTTCACGCCGGACGCGAGGTCGCGGACGATGAGGTCGACGCCCTTGTGCTTCTGGTCCTTGACCGGGTAGCCGCGCATGGCCAGGAAGCGACCGTCCCCGCTGAACGCGAAGCTGGCGATGTCGGTGATCGTGGTGGTGGTGCCTGCGGCGATGTCGAAGAGGCCCAGCTTGCTGTGCGTCGGCCGGCTCGCCTTCTCCGCCGCCTTCCGGTCGGCCTCGGACATGCCGATCGTCCAGGCGGCCCAGCGCCCGTCCTTCGTGAACGCGGCGTTCGAGCCGAACGCGACCACGACGGTCGAGTCGCTCGCCACGTGGTGCAGGCGCAGCTCGTTCTGCTCGTTGTCCCGGCTCACGGGCGCGGCCAGCCAGCGGCCGTCGGGCGACAGCGTGCCGAACGCGAGCGACTCGAAGCGGCCGTAATCGGCCGGTGTGAGCGTCGGCTTCTGCTGCGCGGCTGCAGGCGAGGCCAGCAGGAGGAGCGCGAACGCGCGGAACCATCGGGTGGCGTGCATGGGGCCTCCGGAAAGAACGGTCGTGACGCGGGTGCCTTTCGGGCAGCGAGGGCAACGCGCCAAGATCGGCGTCGGTGCGGGAGCGGTCAAGGCGCTGGCACGGCCGGCGGCGGCCAACGGCCCGCGCCGGTCCGGCGTCTCTCTTCGGACCGACCGCGAACCCGATCAGGAGTCCCCATGCATCCGGCCCGCTCCGTGTGCCGCCGGCACCCGTCCGCGATGGATCCGTCCCTCACCGTCCGGTGGGTGCGCAGCGTTTGCATCGCTGTCACGCTCGCCCTGAGCGCCTCGGCAGCGGCCGGCCCCGCGCACGCGCAGGATCTCCCTTTGAAACTGGCGCCGCGCGCGACATCGGCCGCGATCACGGATGCGGACCTGATGACGCGCATCTACATCTTCGCGGACGACTCGATGATGGGGCGTCAGGCGGGCCGTGAAGGCAGCATGAAGGGGACGGCCTACATCGCGCGCGAACTGGCGCGACTGGGCGTCGAGCCTGCGGGCGAGAACGGCACGTACTTCCAGGGCCTGCCTTACGTGCAGCGCCGGTACGGCTCGACGTCGACGTTCACGGTCGACGGGCAGCCGCTGCGCTGGCTCGAGGAGTTCGTGGCCGTGCCGGGCCGTGCACCGCCGCGGCCGGTCGAGAACGTGCCGGTCATCTACGGCGGCGTGGCAGGCGACACGGCCCGCCAGATCACGACCGCCCAGGCCGCCGGCCGGCTCGTCGTGCTGTCGGCGCCGGTGGCGCCGGGCAGCGGCGGCCGCGGCGGGGGCGGCGGCGGCCGCGGCGGGGCGGCCCCGGCCAGGTTCGCGGACGCGGCGGCGATCGCGACGGTCGACCTGCACG
>JBFJPA010000460.1:0-3870 GCA_041617355.1 Longimicrobiales bacterium | reverse complement strand
GCCAGCGCGTCTCCGCCGGCCACCGCGATCTCGAAATCGACGGACCCGCCGATCCGCACCTCCTGTGTGTCGATCGCGATGCCGATGCGAACGGTCGGCTCGCGGCCGGCCGGGGGCAACGGGGCCGGTGTGGGCGGCGCCGGCTGCGATGGCTCTCCCGGCCGACACGAGGCCACGGCGAGCGCGGCGACCAGCAGCGCCCGCTTCATCGCGCGACCTCGGCCAGCGCGGCGCGCACGACCGCCAGCGTTTCATCGATGACGTCGTCGGTGTGTGCGACCGACACGAACAGCGCCTCGTAGGGCGAAGGCGGGAAATACACGCCCCGGCGCAGGCATGCGTGGAAGAACCGCCCGAACAAATCGTCATCGCCGCCGCGCGCGTCCTCGTACCGACGCACTGGACCGGTTCGGAAGAACCAGCCGCCCATGGCACCCAACGCGCCGCCGCACGCGGGCAGATCGTGTTCCTGCGCGGCCGTGACGATGCCGTCGACGAGCGTGCGCGTCCGCGCTTCGAGCGTCTTCCATGGCTCGGCTTCCAGCAGCGCCCGCAACTGGGCCAGTCCCGCCCCCATCGCGAGAGGATTGCCCGACAACGTTCCCGCCTGATAGACCGGACCCGCCGGCGCGACCCGTTCCATCAGGTCACGCCTCCCGCCGTAGGCGCCCACGGGCAGGCCGCCGCCGATCACCTTGCCGAGCGTCGTCAGGTCGGGCGTTACGCCGAATGTCGCCTGCGCTCCACCTCGCGCGACACGAAAGCCCGTCATGACCTCGTCGAACACGAGCAGTGCGCCATGTCGCGTCGCGATCTCGCGCAGCGCGGGCAGGAACGCCGGCTCCGGCAAGATGAATCCCGCGTTGCCGCACACCGGCTCGACGATGATGCAGGCGATTCGGTCGCCATGGGCGTCGAAGTGGGCGGACACGGCGGCCACGTCGTTGTAGGGTGCGGTCAGCGTCAAGGCCGCGAGGCAGGCGGGCACACCCGGCGAATCCGGCAGACCCAACGTCGCCACGCCGCTGCCCGCCTGCACCAGGAAGGAGTCGCCGTGGCCGTGATAGTTGCCGGAGAACTTGAGGATCATGTCGCGGCCGGTCGCGGCGCGGGCCAGCCTGATGGCGGACAGTGTCGCCTCCGTGCCGCTGTTCACGAAGCGCAGCATCTCGATCGACGGCATCAGCCGGGTGATCAGCGCGGCAAGCTCGACCTCGGCCTCGCACGGCGCGCCGTAGCTCGTGCCGCGTGCGGCCGCGCCGGTGATCGCGGCGACGATCTCGGGCGCCGCATGGCCGAGCATGAGCGCGCCCCAGCTCATCACGTAATCGCTGACCGTTCGCCCATCGACGTCGGTGAGGTGCGCACCTCGTGCATGGGCAACGAAGAACGGCGCACCGCCAACCTTGCCAAAGGCGCGCACGGGAGAGCTGACCCCGCCCGGCATCAAGGTGCGTGCGCGTGCGAAGAGCGCGCTGCTGCGATCCGTTTGCGTGAACAGCGTCATTGCACGACTTCGCCGACGAGATCCTCGTCCACCGTGCCGGTCACGCGGACGCGCCTGAATTCGCCGACCCGGGCGCCGCGCGCATCCGCGATGTGCACGACGCCATCGACCTCGGGCGCCTGGCCGGCCGTCCTGCCCACGGCGCCGCGCCCGTCGGCGCCTTCAATGCCCGAGTCTCGACCCACGCTTCGGTCCACCAACACGTCGACCTCCCGGCCGATCCACGTCTCCGCGCGTTCAGCCGAGATGACCCGTTGCAGGTCCAGCAACCGCTCCAGTCGCTCGCGCTTCGCCGCGTCCGGCACGTCGCCGTCCAGCGTCGCCGCGAGCGTGCCCTCCTCGACGGAATACGGGAACGCGCCGACCCGGTCGAAGCGTACTTCTTCGAGCAGCTCGAGCAGCGCTTCGAAATCGTCTTCCGTCTCACCCGGGAATCCGACGATGACGGTCGTTCGCAGCACGACGTCGGGCAGCGCGTCCCGCAACCGCGCGACGCGATCGAGGATCGTGGCGCGCCGTTCCGGTCGACGCATACGGGTGAGCACGGCGTCGGACCCGTGCTGAATCGGCATGTCCAGGTACGGCAGCACGCGCGGCTCGCGCGCCATCAACTCGATCAGCTCGGGCCGAATGCCGGACGGATACATGTAGAAGAGACGGAACCAGCGCACGTCCGTGCCATCGAGCAGCGCACGCAGCAGGTCCGGCAGGAGTCCGTGGCGGGGCACGGCACCTTTCACGGACCGCGCGGCATCGACCACCCCGGCGACACGCTCACCCGCCATCCCCTCGAAGGGACGGCCTACGAAGAAATCGCCTTCCTGCGGCGTAGCGCCGCGGGCCAGATCGCGGCCGTACCAAGTCGTGTCCTGGCTCACCAGGTTCAGCTCCACGACGCCTGCCTGCTCGAGCTCCTGGGCTTCGCGCAACAATTGCGGGATCGGCGTCGACCGATGCTTGCCTCGCATCAGTGGGATGGCGCAGAACGCACACGTGTGGTCGCAGCCCTCGCTGACTTTCAGGTAGGACGAATGACGCGAGCGCGTCGACAGCACGCGCAGCGTGCGCGCCATGGTCGGCTCGGGCGAGGCCGTCAGCAAGCCGCGCGAACGCAGCTCGGGAATCAACCGCTCGGCCTCCGTCAGGCCGAGGAACAGATCGATCTCCGGGATCTCGGCGGACAACTCCGCTTTGTAGCGCTGCACCATGCAGCCCATCGCGACGACGGCCCGGATCCGACCCTCACCTTTCAGCCGCACGGCGTCCAGCAGCGTGTCGACGGACTCTTCCTTGGCCGCGTCGATGAAGCCGCACGTGTTGACGATGACGACATCGGCATCATCGAGGGACGCCGCCAGGGGCGCACCCGCGCTGGCCAGGCGCGCGAGCAGCCGCTCGGTGTCGACCGTGTTCTTGTCGCAGCCCATCGTAAGCACGCCGACGCGTGGGCCAACCGGCACGCGCCCCCCGAACGCGGCTGCGGCCGCCCCCGCATCGGGGACGGCCGTTTCCGCCGTCGGAAGGACCGGCAGTGCCTTGCGCCGTCGTACGCTCGTGTCGCTCATGTCCGTGCCCTGCGCTGAGGCCGCGAACATATCCGTGGCATCGGGCCCGATCAATTTACGCCACCCGGCGGCGAGACGATGCGAACGCCTTGTGGCGGGGTGAACCGGAACAGGTCGTCCTCGAGCGTCGGGTTCTTCGCGAGCGCCGACAACGCGAACGCGCGCGTGACACCGTTGTGTTCGACGATCTCGAAGCGTCGAGCGATCGCGTCCGCGTCATCGATCCAGACCTTGAGGCTGCGGTAGCCGGCCTCCCCCTTCGGCTCGAGCAGCAGCACGCGGGCCGCCCGCCCGCCGACCGATTCCGTCCCTTCGAGCCGGTACGCGAAGCGCTCCGCCGGCTCGCCGATGAACTGTGCGCGCAGGTCCACGCCGTCCGAACCGGCCTCTGCGGCCGGCGCTCGCATCACCTGGTCCGGGTTCACGCTCGGATAGTACACCCAGAAGTAGGTGCCATCGCCGACGATCACATCGCCTTCCGGATCGGTGAAGCGGAGCAGGATCCGGTCCGGCGCGCGCTGATACAATGTGCCGCGGCTCGTCGTCGTGCGCCGCAACAGCGGATTGCGGACCTCCATGACGAAGTCCGCACGCATCGAGCGCAGCGCGGTGTAGGCGGCGGAGGCGCGGCGCAGGATCGCCGCCGCCGGGTCCTGCTGCGGGCGTTCGGCGGGTGCGGGCGACGCCGTGTCGGAGGGGGCGGGCCGGTTCGGGGCGGCGCTCGCGGGCGTGTCGGCAGGCGGCTGGCCGCGCGCCTGGGCAACCATCGAGTCGCTGGTCGCTCGCGCCGGTTGCGTC
>JBFJPA010000459.1:0-3879 GCA_041617355.1 Longimicrobiales bacterium | reverse complement strand
GCAGCCTGTCGGCTGAGCGTCAACTATCGGGCGCCTGGAGCCTAGCGAACCAAGGGAATGCGACCGCCGTACACGACGACAGAGATGGCCGAATGCCTGTCACACCGCCTCTCGGCCGCAGGGCTGCCGGTGCAATGGCTTCGCGTGATCGCCCACAGCGTGGCCCGTGTGTGGGTCGCCGAAGTGCAGTTCGCAGGCAGCGGCCCGTTCGTCGCGCGTTACCCGTTCGCCGAACGCGCTGGCATCCTCACGCCTGCGGAGCTCGCGAGTCGATTCGCCACCCGCGTCACTCGGGAGATCCGTCGCTCAACGCACACCGGCTTCGGGATGTTCTAGTCCCCCTTCTTTGAGCCGCTCCGCCAGCAGTTCGGTGATCAGCCGATTCGCCCGCGCATTGTAGTGTCCGTCCGTCTTCGACACCCAGAACTCCGTTGACGAGTAGCGCGCCATCGCCGGCAGCGGATCGACGAACTCGATGCCGCGCGAGCGCGCGAACGCGTCCAATCGCTCGTTCAGGCCGTGGTACGGAAACGCATCGAAGCGGACCAGCGGCAGCATGCTCACCATCATCCACCTCGTTTCCGTGTTCGACAGGAAACGGTCGATCGCGTCCAGGAAGAACTCGGACGCCGCGAACTGGTCCTCGCCCTGCGATCCCGACTGCATCGACAACACCGCATCCGGCGGCGGCACGTATTTGATCAGGTAATTCTTGTACAGGTAGTTGACGAGGCTGCCCGTGCGCGTGCGCTGGCGGACGAATTCCTTGAACAGGTACAGCCTCGGGATGCGCGCCTCACGCTCCTGCATCGATTCCGTCGCAGACACGTCACCGGCGTTCAGGCCTTGGTACGCGACCTGGTTCTGAACGACGTCCGCCGAGTGGAATCCGAGGATGACCCAGTCCGGTCGGTAATGATCGTAGACGCGAACCAGCAGGTCGTGCGCGGTCTGTGTGTCGTGGCCGACGATGCCCGCGTTGATGACGACGGCGTTCGGATGCGTCTTGCGTAACAGCTCCTGCAACTGTGCCGGATAACTTTCTTCGTACGAGACGCCGTAGCCGTACGTGAACGAGTCGCCGATCGTCAGGATCACCGGATCGCCCTGTACGTCGGCGGGCTCGCGCGGATCCCGCAGACCGAGGCTGTTCTCGTAGTCCGTTTCGTAGTTCGGCGAGGGTCCGGTCGCGAGGATGGCGGCGGAGACCAGCTCGAGGACGACGAGGAGCAGAAGCGTCGTGCCGATGGCCAGCGCGAGGTTCTGGAGCACGGCCCGGCGTTTCATGCTTGACTCCTCAACAACGTGAGGACCAAGGCGAGGTCGGGACCCACCGATGACCAATCCCTGTACCCTCTACCCTGGCCCTCACCCTACCCCTCTCCCTCTCCCTGTGCCCTCAACTGACTCTTCGTGCCGTCCACCCCGGCAGCAACTTCGGCTGATCCTGCAGCAACCGGTTCAACTCCGCGATGGTCGTGTCGAGCAGTTGCTGTAGCTCCTGCGCCTTCTGCTCGGTCTCCGTCTGCACTTCCGTCAGCGTCTCGAGCTGGCCCGCCGTCGGCCTTGATTGCGAGCCCGTGATGCCGCGCGAGATGAACGACAGCTCTTCGGACAACCGCGGGTACTGGCGGTAGCCCATACGCGGCGGCGGCCGGCGCAGCGCGTTTTCGATCGCGTCCAATTTTGTGCCCGCCTCACCGGCGAGCGTATGGATGCGGTCCGCGTTCGGAACGTTCTTGCCGGCGATCGCGCGCCGCAGCGATTCGAGCTGGCCCTCGAGGTCGCCGATCGCATTCAGCATCTCGTTCAGCTGACTCTGCAGATCCCTCGCCTGCAGCGCCGCCACGAGCTGCGCATCGTAATCGGCCTGTGTGGTTTCGACATCCGGGTCGCCTCGCACCTGGAACGTCTGCGACTGCTCCTTGCCGTTGGCGATGAGCGTGGCCGTATAGCGGCCGGGCGCCGCGGGCGGGCCGGAAGGTCCGAACCGCCCGAAGAAGCCGCCACCGGCGCCTGCGCCGCGCAAAGGCGTCGGACCTCCCCATTCCAGATCCCACACGACGCGGTTCACCCCCGCCTTCGCGTTCGCGTCCTGGATCTCGCGCACCATCCGGCCCTGCGCATCCGTGATGCGGATCGTCACGCCCGCCGCGCGCGCTTCACCGTTGCCATTGCCGGACTCGGTCGTCGTCGCGGGTGCGGTTGCGAGCCAGTAATTGAGGATCGCGCCGTCGGGCGGGTTCTCGCCGCGGAAGAAGCTCGAGCCGAGGTTGCTGTCGCGGTCCCAGCTCTCCCAGCGCGTCGCCGTGCGCACGGGGAACAGCTGCACGTCCGTGTTCATCGCGCTGGCGAGGTGCACGAGCGGGCCGATGTCGTCGAGGATAAAGGCGCCGCGGCCGTGTGTACCGATGACGAGGTCGTTGTAACGCGGCTCGATGGCGATGCCGCGCACGGACACGCGCGGCAGGTTCAGCCGGATGTCGACCCAGGTGCGGCCGCGGTCCCACGACGCGTAGATGCCGCGGTCCATGCCGACGAACAGCAGGTTCGCCTGCGTCGGGTGCTGCCGCACCTTGATGACGTAGTCGTCCTGCGGCAGGCCGACGGCGAGGTCGCGCCAGGTGCGGCCGTAGTCGCGGGTTTCCCAGACGCGCGGCTTGAAGTCATCCATGCGATGGTTGTCGACCGCGATGAACGCCGTGCCCCGCTCCGTCGGCGAGGCGGTGACATCACCGATCCACGCCTCCGCCGGCAGGCCGGTGACGTTGTTCCGCACGTTCGTCCAGGTCTGACCGCCATCACGCGTGATCTGCACGTTGCCATCGTCCGTGCCGACCCAGATCACGCCCGCTTCGACCGGCGACTCCGAGACCGACAGGATCGTCGTGTGGAATTCGGCGGCCGTGTTGTCGTTGTAGATCTCGCCGCCGGAATCGAGTTGCTTGGCGGGATCGTTCGTCGTCAGGTCCGGACTGATGATCTGCCACGTGTAGCCTTCGTCCGTACTCTTGAACAGCACGTTGCCGCCCCAGTAGACCGTGTTCGGATCGTGCGGCGACGTGTGGATCGGCGCGTCCCAGTTGAAGCGGTACTTCGCCTGCGCCATGCTCTGGCCCTGCGAGCCGATCATGCGCGGGTACGGCTCGATCGAGCGGGTCATGCCGCTGCGCGTGTCCGTGATGCGGAAGTAGCCGCCCTGCGCATTCGAGTAGACCAGCCACGGCTTGGTCGGCACCGGCACCGTGTAGAAGCCATCGCCGCCGCTCACCGTGTACCACTCGTCGGGCAGGATCTCGCCTTGCTTCGTACGGGATGGGCCGCACCAGTTGCCGTTGTCCTGCAGGCCGCCGCACACCCAGTACGGATCGCGGTCGTCGACGAAGATGTGGTAGAACTGCGCGAGCCCGATGTTGCGCATGATGTGCCAGGTTTCGCCGGCGTCGTAGCTGACCTGGTGGCCGCCGTCGCTGCCGGACAGCAGACGGTCGCCGTCCATCGGATCGATCCAGATCGCCTGGTGGTCGCCGTGCACGCCCTGCGCGATGCGCTGGAACGTGCGGCCGCCATCCGTCGACTTCGACAAGCCACCCGACAACGTGTACAGCGTGTTCTCGTCCGACGGGTCGACGAACACGTCCGCGTAGTAGAAAGGCCGGAAGTTCAGGTTCCGGTCGTCGCTCACCATCCGCCACGTCTCGCCGTAGTCGTCGGAGCGGAAGAGTGTGCCGGCGGTCGGATATTCGGTGATCAGATAGACGATGTTCGGCTTCGACTGTGCGACCGACAGCCCGATGCGCGCCATCGGCTCCTTCGGCGTCGTCGTGATCTTCTTCCACGTGTCGCCGCCGTCGCGCGAGATGTAGAGCGCCGTCTGCT
>JBFJPA010000458.1:0-3913 GCA_041617355.1 Longimicrobiales bacterium | reverse complement strand
TGGATCGCGGGCGCGGGCTCGGCCGAGGCATTCAAGTCAGGGCCGGTCATCGGCGAATACATTGCCCGGCGCATTCTCGGCGTCGAAGACGATCCCGAGCTGGCTGATGGGTTCCGGATCCCGGAAGAAGTCTACGAAGAACGCGAGGAAGAGGAGCGACGGCGCCGCCGCGAGGCGAATCGCGGCCGTTCATGAGCGGCCGCGACCGCGTATTCGAAGCGCTGCGTCGCTGGGAAGACAAAGGGCTGGTCGGCCCGGAGCTGGCCAGCCGTCTTCGCGTCGAGGTCGAATCACACGAGAGCGGGGAAGGCCGGCGCTGGGCGCAATACGCCATCGCCGCGACCGGCGCCGTGATCCTGATCATCGCGGCGGGCGTGTTCCTGCGCTGGGCGTGGCCGCTCATGGGAGCGGGCAGCCGAAGCGCGCTGCTCGCGGGCGCCGGCCTGGCGACCCTGGGACTCGGCATCGTCACGGAATCGCGGACCCGACTCCAGCCCGCTGCTTATCTGCTCCAGGCCGCGGGCCTCGCGCTGCTGCTCATGTCGTTCGGGTATTCGCGGCGGGCGTGGTCCGACGCGAGTCCGGGCGCGGTCGTTTTCGGTGTCGCCATCCTGAGCATCCCGCTGGCCAGCGCGTTCATCACGATCGGGCGGAACCCGATCAGTCCGGCCATTCACACGGCGTTCGGGTACGCCTTTCTTTTCGCGTTCCTCGAGCGATCGAGCGGCCTGGACACCGATTCCATCCTGTGGATCCTCGACGCGGTCGCACTCGTCTCGATCGTGCTGCTCGCAATGCGTTTGCGCGCGGAACAGCACCAGGACCCCGACGACTGGACGCTGAACGCCTTCGTGACCAGCCTTTACGCGGCGGGTGTGCTGCTGTTCTCGACCGCGGCCGGTCCGCTCGATTTCGACGACCACTCCGTCTGGGCACTGAACGTGTGGCTGGCCGCCGTCACGGCGCTCACGCTGTGGGGGATCCATGGCGCGCCCGCAGGCCTCCGCCGCGCGTGGTTCGGCCGACAGCTCGCGCTCTGCGTCTTCCTCGCGATCCCCCTCACCTTCGCCACGGCGCTGGGCGCGCTCGATCTCGGTGAGACGGCGACCTCGGTCGTCGTCGCGATCGTCGGCTTCGCGGGATTGCGCTACGGGCTCCGCTTCGATTCACGCGATACGCTTGCCGCGGGCTGCATCGCATTGCTTGCCGCGGCCTGGTACTTCGGCTCCGAGAAAGGTGGCGCGATCGGCGCGTTCCTCGCCCTCGCGTTCAGTGCCGCGCTGTTCTTCTGGCTGTCCGTTCGGCTGGGCCGCACGAGCAAACCCGCCGCGGGCGAACCGTGAGGGCGTTGCGGCCGGTCCGGTGAAGCCAGCCCGGCCGCGTGTGCAAGCGTCCGGGACTCGGTCGTCCTCCTCCTCGAATGCCGCCAAGGCGAGTCGCGCCGGCGGCCGGGAGCCAGGAGGAGGCCCATCATGCAGACGAAGACGTGGATTCTGACGGTGGCCGCGCTGACCGCGGTCGGCGCGGCCGCGAGCACGACACCCGACTCGTTCGTTCCCTTCAAGACAGAGATCATCGAGCCCGCGCCGAGCGTGACGATCGTATTCACCGGCACGGTCACGCTCGCCGGCCAGCCGCTGGCCGGGGCGGAAGTCAGCATCATGCCGTGGGGCGTGACCGGCCGGACCGATGCGGCCGGCCAGTACTCGATCACGGCGCCCGACGCGAAGGTCGGCGATGCCGCGATCGTGCGCGTGCGTTCGGCTGGGATCGGGGACGAGAATCGCTCCGTCCGGATCCGAGCGGCGAGCGTGCGCACGGACATCGAGCTGGCCCGCGTCGGCCGGGAGAACGACTCGCTCAACCAGGCCGGCGATGTGCAGAATCGGCCGGCCCGGCAGGATCGCAAAGAGAAGGCCGGCCTCGGGCGCGCCGTCGTGGAAGCGATCGCCGGCATGCCGGCCTCATTCGCGCCGTCCATCGCATCGGCCCCGCCCGGCTGCTGCGACCACCTGCGGCACGCCGACCCGAGCGACTTCAACACCGAGAATTACGCCGGCATCGACGAGAATCCGTTCCTCGGCGTGAAGACGAATCCGCTGTCGACGTTCTCGATCGACGTGGACCGTGCATCCTACGCGAACGTGCGCCGCTTCCTGCGGGAAGGTCGCTTGCCGCCCAAGGACGCCGTTCGCATCGAGGAGCTCGTCAACTACTTCCACTACGATGACGCGGCCCCCGCGCCGAACGGCAAGGTCCCGTTCCGCGTGACGACGGAGCTCGCGCCCGCGCCGTGGAAGCCCGCACACCAGCTGCTGCGCATCGCACTCAAGGCGAAGTCGATCGATGTCACGAGCGCGCCCGCAAGCAACCTCGTCTTCCTGATCGACGTGTCCGGCTCCATGAAGTCGCCGGACAAGCTGCCGCTGCTGAAGCAGGCGTTCGGACTGCTCGTCAATGAGCTGCGGCCGAACGACCGTGTCGCGATGGTCGTCTACGCCGGCGCGGCGGGCGTCGTGCTCGAGTCGACCGACGGCAACAACAAGGAAATGATCCTGGAGGCGCTGGAACGGCTCCAGGCCGGCGGTTCGACGGCCGGCGGCGCCGGCATTCGCCTCGCCTACGACATTGCGCGCAAACACCACATCGCGGGCGGCAACAACCGCGTCATCCTCGCGACCGACGGCGATTTCAACGTGGGCGCATCCAGCGACGCCGAGATGATGCGGCTCATCGAAGAGAAGCGCAGCCAGGGCACGTTCCTGACCGTGCTCGGATTCGGCACGGGCAACCTGAAGGACTCGAAGATGGAGCTGATCGCCGACAAGGGGAACGGCAACTACGCCTACATCGACGACTTGATGGAGGCGCGCAAGGTCCTGATCGAGGAGCTGGGTGGCACGCTGTTCGCCGTTGCGAAGGATGTGAAGCTGCAGGTCGAGTTCAATCCGCAGCGCGTGAAGGGCTACCGCCTGATCGGTTACGAGAACCGGCTGCTCGCGGCCGAAGACTTCAATGACGACAAGAAGGACGCCGGCGAACTGGGCGCCGGACATTCCGTGACCGCGCTCTACGAAGTCGTCACCGTGGATGCGAAGTCCGACGTCGAGATTCGCGGTGTCGACCCGCTGCGGTATCGGAACGAAGCGACGACGGCGCGCAGCGGGGATCGGAGTGAGCTGGCCTTCGTGAAGCTGCGCTGGAAGAAGCCGGACGGTGACACGAGCGAGCTGCTGGAGCAGCCCGTGCGCGAGCGCGAGACGGCCCGGTCGGCAGACTTCACGTTCTCGGCGGCCGTCGCGGCCTTCGGCATGATCCTGCGCGACTCGCCGCACCGGGGTGACGCGACGTACGACCGCGTCCTCGCGTGGGCACGCGAAGGAATCGGGCCCGACCGCGCGGGTTATCGCGCGGGCTTCGTCGAAATGGTCGAACAGGCGAAGCGCATCGGTGCACCGGTCGCCGGCGGCGTCGAGCCCCACGAGCGCTGAATCCAGTGTGCAACAAACAGAACGGGACGGTCCCTCGGGACCGTCCCGTTCGCGTTCCGATAGCGCCGGAGTTTCAGCGCAACCAGACGGCGTCGGAGAAGACTTCCTCGAGCGATGGCGCCGATGGGTCGGGCGCAGGTTTCCGCTCGGGCTCCGGTGTCGCGCGTGGCGGCGGCGCCGGGCGGGGCTCTGGCCGGCTCGACCGCGGCTGCGCAGCGGCCGCAGGCTCGACGTCGTTCAGAGTGGGCGTTTCCTCGACGTCGGAAGGCAGCGTGATCGACTCGCCGCTCTCGAGGTCGGCTGCGAGCGGAACCGTGTCCGTCAGGCGCGGCGCAGCATCGGAGTAGCTGGCCGAAAGGCCTGCGTCCTCGTCTTCCTTCTCGAAGCTCTTGTTCCAGCGGCCGGCGGCCGCCCACTCCAGC
>JBFJPA010000457.1:0-3932 GCA_041617355.1 Longimicrobiales bacterium | reverse complement strand
GCCGGCCAGCGTCACTCCGGAATCGACGCCGGTCGCCGCTCCCGCTGCGGAACAGGAGATCGGACCGGCGGTTGCGCTCGAGGCGGGCCGGATCACGATCCGCCTTCTGGCCTTGCACCCCTCCGTCGCGGTTCGCGTTTTGGTCGCCGATGAGGCGGAGGCGTCCGTCCTCTACAGCTCGTCGAACCGCGATGCCCGGTCCACGTCGGCCTCGGGCCGGATCGATCTCGCCAATGTGAATCAGGGTCGCGTCACGATCGTGATTCCACGGGCCGCCGTGGAAGCGATGGTCGAGGTGAACGGCTCGGCGTGGTGGCAGAAGGTCGGAACGGAAGTCCGGATCCTCGGTCCTGGCTCGGCGGTCCCGGGCGAAGGCACGGTCTTCTCGGCGCGGTCGTAGAACATTCGTTTTCTCTCTCGCCCCCCGTCGCCCGCGATTGCTACGGCGACGGGGGGCGTGTTATTCCTTCATATCGATTCCCGAGTTCCCGGAGGCCGGTCGTGACGCGCAAGCGGCGACCAGTCGCCCGCTCGTGCGGCCGTTTCGGGCCGCGAACGAGGGGGTGACGTGCAAGCTTCGTTCGCGTTCCTGCTGGCGATTGCGGCCGCCGTGCCGCAACAGCCGGGTGGAGCCGTCGTGTGGGGCCAGGTGAGGAGCGACGCGACGGGCGGCGTATTGCGGTACGCCACGGTCGAGGTGCTCGGGCGCCCGGGCGCCCCGCGGCTGACGGTCGAAACGGACGCGAACGGGTACTACGTCCTGCGCGATGTTCCCCCCGGGCGACAGATCCTTCGGGCCACACACATCGACCACGCCCCGCACCACGTCCAGCTGGTGATCGCACCGGACGGCCAGCTCTATCACGATTTCGAGTTGATGCTGCGGCCGGTACAGCTGCCGGTGGTGAACGCGCGGGCGAGGGTGTTCGTCGAGCCACGTCCGGACACGATACGCGGTCCGGCGGCGGAGCTGGGCACGGCGGCGGTCCGGGTTCTGGAAGGGACGCCGGGTGTGGCGGAGTTCGGGCTGGCGCAGGCGGCGCGCGAGGTGCCGGGGCACGAGCCGCCGGATCCGACCGACGTGTTGTTCGTCCGCGGTGCCTCGGCGGATCTGAAACTGATCCTTCTCAACGGGGCGCCGGTATTCGCCCCCTTCCACATTGGCGGGCTGATCAATGCGCTGGAGACGGACCTGCTGCGGTCGGCAACGCTGCACGTGGGTGGCGCGCCGGCGCGGTTCGATGGTGGCCTGTCGTACGTCATGGACATGGAGTCGCGGCCCGGCCGAGGGGGGCGCGCGCGCACCGAATTGAGCGCGGACATGCTGGCCGCGCGAGTCGTGACGGAAGGCCCGCTGCTCGACCGTGTGACGTACATGGTCGGCGCGCGCGGCGTGCACGGAGCCGGAGCGTTGCCGTTCATCGACGAAGCGTTCCCGTACGCGTACGGCGACGGGCTGGGCCGCATGGACGTGGACTTGGGGAACGGCCATACGTTGACGGCGACGGGCTTCTGGAACAGCGAGGTGGTTCGCTTCGACAGCACGGCCGCACAGACCGAGTCGGCGCGCTGGGGCAATCTCGCGGGCTCGCTGCGCTACACCGGCGAGATGGTCGGTGGCGAAGCGATGGTGACGGTGGGGTTCGGCGACTTCGAGACGCGCTTGCCGCTGGAAGGGACGCAGCCGCTGGTCACGGCCGGGCACTCCCAACGCTTGCGGGTGGCGGGTGACTTCACGCGACGGCTAGGTGGCTCACGCTTCTTCTTCGGCGGATCGTTCGACCGGCTTTCTTTCGAGAACCGGGTTTGGGCCAAGGGAGCATCGCCGTCCGAGGCGGTCGTGCGGGACGCGGCGGGCAATGTCGCCGGCGTGTACTTCGACGCGCTGTTCCGTCCGCGCGGCCGGCTGCACATTCGCGGCGGTTTGCGCGCCGACGTCTATTCGATCGACTTCGTGCCACGTCTGGCGCCTCGTCTCGCGGCGACCATGCGAGTGGGCGAGCACGCGACCGTGACGCTGGCCGGCGGTCGCTATCGTCAGTACGTGCGCACATCCGACCCGAGCGAAATTCAACTGAGCGCGACCGTGCCGGATCAGCCGCCGCCACCGCTCAAGGTCGCCGAAGCCTCGCACTACGTGCTGTCGCTGGACCAGCGGATCGGCGACAACCTCGGCTTCACGGTTGAAGGGTTCTACAAGTCGTTCAGCGGTTTGCCCGAAGAGAACGGGCGCGACCGGGCCGAAGCATCCGGCCTCGACGTCTGGATCCGTCGGGGCGGCCGGATGTCCGGCTGGTTCGGGTACTCCCTGGCATGGGTCTGGTACACACCGGAAGAGCGGCCCTTTGCGAACGGGCCGTCTTTCGCCGGACGGCACCTCGTCAGCGCGGGTGTGAGCGGCCCGATCGTCGGCGAGGGCAGCTTCGATGTCCGTGTCGCGTACGGGGCCGGGCTGCCCTACACCGCGATTCCGGAGCCCGCACTGGCCACACCGACGGTGGGTGTCGCATTCCAGCGATCCGCGGCCGACGATACCGAGCCGGCCGCTGTGACGCCGAATGAGCCGTATCTGCGCCTGGACGCGCAAGTGCAGCGGACCTGGAACGGCGACTGGCTCGGTGTGTCCTTCTCGGTTACGCCGTACGTGAAGGTCCTCAATGCGTTGGACCGGCGGGACGCACTGTTCTATCACCTGGAGCGCAACGATGGCGCGACAGAGCTACGCGCACTCGCATCATTGCCCGTGCTGCCGGTGCTGGGGGTCCAGTGGCGATTCTGACGGGCTGAAGCGTAAACGACGAGAAACGGCGCCGGAGACGGCGCCGTTTTTGTGTCAGCGCCTCGGCCGAAGCGCGATGTCCTGGCGGTATTTGTCGTAGGCCTTCTTGCTGATCTCACCCTTCTTGTACTTCTCATCGAGCACGCGTTGCGCCTGGGCGTTGAAGTCTTCCTTTTCGCGGCGCGATCGACGTGCGAGAAACCAGAACGCGAGCAACACCAGCACGAAATAGCGGTACGGATAGACCATGGCCCATGCGTCGCGGGCGAAGACGAGCCAGAGCGGATCTTCGATGGGGGTGGCCTCGGGCTGGAGACGGGCGAGCAGGCGGGTCGTCGCGACGACGCCGTTCATGGATTCAGCGGCCGTCCACGACGGCGGCCCAAACACGCTCGGGTCGGAAGCAGAGGTCACGGCCGCGATCGTCCTCGAACCAGAGCGGGCGCCCGCGGCGCATGCGGAACTGGATGTTGCGCTGGAGGTCGAGTGCGGAGTGCTTCCAGCGCGCGCGGAAGGCAATGTCGCCGTCCTCGGTCGCCAAGCGGACGACCACCGTGGGGATCAGACCCCGAAGCGGCACGCGAGCGAAATACACCATGATGCGACAAGGCTAACGCGTCCGCAGATCGGCGGCAATGTTTCAGAGCCCATGCGCGCGCCAGAGGCGATCGAGGCGCATGAAGCGTGGAGCGATGTCGTCGCGCCATTCGGGCAAGGCGTAAACTCCGGTGGAGGGCAGCTCGGCACGGCGGCGTGGCGGGACGATGCCGAGTTGCGCGCGCGCCGCTCGGCGCAACGCTGTGCGTGCCTCGCGCATCCGCCGGTGGAACTGCGTATTCGGCCGCGCGAACGGACTCATGTTCTGGCCGCTCGGGTGAGTCAGCCAGAGGATGGCGGGAACGGGCTCCTCGCCCCACGCGTCACGCCAGGCGTCGCTGAAGACCGGATCGAGCCCGCCGAGCAACTCCGCCCGGGCGAGACGGCCGCGAACGAGACCGTTGCGCTCGAGGCGAGTCAGGCCTGGAAGGTCGGCGCGCGCAGAAGTCACGGCGCCGGCCAGGGTGCGGAGCGCGACGTTGCCCAGTGCGACGATCAGCCGAGCCCCAGTCGCGACGACCGTGTCACGAAGGAGCGCGATGCTACTCGCGTAGTG
>JBFJPA010000456.1:0-3943 GCA_041617355.1 Longimicrobiales bacterium | reverse complement strand
GCGGGTGAAAGCGGGCACGGGGACGTTGTACGCGGCACTGCAGCGGATGCTGGAGGAGGGCCTGATCGCGGAGGCCGAGCGGGATCCGGATCCTGCGGGCGATGCACGGCGCCGGTACTTCGCGATCACGGAATTCGGTCGGCAGGCGGCGCGGGCGGAGGCGGGTCGGTTGTCGCGGCTGCTTGCCCTGGCGGAACGACGGAGGCTGGGTCCGCTCGGGGGAGAGCCGCGATGAGCGGACGAGCAAAGTCGCCGGCGGTCGCGGGTCGCGTTTACCGGCTGCTGCAACGATTGCTGCCGCGGTGGTTTCGGACCGTTCACGGCGCGGCGATGGCGGCAGCGTTCGAAGAGTGTGTGGCGGATGCGCGGCGGGTCGGATGGTGGGCGGTGGTTCGACTGTTGATTCACGAAGCGGTGGACCTGTCGGTGACATCGGCGCGGCTGCGCATGGACGGCGGAGGTCGAGCCGAATTCGGCACAACGCGGGAGCGTGCTGGGATGGCGAACGTGCGGCTGGATGTACGGCAGGCGCTGCGTCAGTGGCGGAGGCAGCCGGGCTTCGTGGCCGTGGTGCTGGCGACGATGGCGATCGGCGTGGGAGCGTCGACGGCGATCTGGACGGTAGCGGACGGCGTGTTGCTGCGGCCGTTGCCGCATGCGGAGCCGGACGCGCTCGTGATGGTGTTCGGGACGAGCGAGGAGTTTCGCGGTGCGCGGCTGCCGATGTCGGCGCCGAATTACGCGGATCTGCGAGCGGATGCGAGCGCGGGATTCACGGATCTGGCGGCGTATTCGTGGCCACGCAGCGCGACGGTGTTGATCGATGCGGAGCCGGACGCGCTGCGCGCCGTGCCGGTGGCCGGCCAGCTGTTCGGCCTGCTGGGGAACGAGGCGAAACTCGGCCGCACGTTGCTCGAAGCGGACGATGCGCCTGGGACGGTGGACGTGGTCGTGTTGAGCGAAGGGCTGTGGCGAACGCGATTCGGTGCGGACCCGGACGTGATCGGGAGGACGCTGGTCATGGATGGCGCGCCGCACGAGATCGTGGGCGTGATGCCGGCGCGCTTCGCGTTCCCATGGGCGGATGTCGATGCGTGGGTCCCGCTCCGGCTGGACCCGGCGACTGCGGACCGTGACACGAACTACCTGCAGGTGATCGGGCGGCTGGCGCCGGGACTCACGATCGAGGCGGCCCAGACGCGCGCGGCCGTCGTCATGGCGCGTCTGGTCGAAGCCTATCCGAACGACAACGTCGGCAAGGGTGTGAGTCTTGCGCCGCGGCGGGACATCGTGATTCGCGACGCGGCGCCCATGATGTGGATCCTGCTGGGGGCGTCCGGCCTGCTGCTGCTCCTGTCGTGCGCGAATCTGGCGAACCTGCTCCTCGCGCGCGGTGCGGTGCGCGAACGCGAGCTGGCCGTGCGGTCGGCGCTGGGAGCGGGCCGCCGCCGCATCGTGCGGCAGCTGGCGACGGAGACGGCGCTGCTCGCCGCGGTGGGCGGCGTGCTCGCCGTGTTGCTCGCGCGTGGACTCGTGGACGGGCTGCTCGCGCTGGCGCCGGCGACGTTGCCGCGGCGCACGGACATCGTGCTGGATGGTCGGACGCTGCTTTTCGCCGTCGCGGCCACTCTGGTGAGCGCATTGTTGTTCGGCCTGGGTCCGGCGCTGCGGTCGGCATCGGCGGATCCCGGCCAGGCGCTGCGGGAAGGAGCGCGCGGCACGGGCGCCGGCGGCCGACATCGCGCGCTGCGTTCGCTGGTCGTCGTGCAGCTGGCGCTCGCGCTCGTGCTGGTCGCGGCCGGCGGCCTCCTCGTGACCAGTTTTTCCCGGCTCGTGTCCGTCCACCCGGGCTTCGATCCGGCCGGCGTGTTCACCTTTCGCGTGAGCCCGCCCGAGGGACGCTACCCGGGACCGGATGCGATTCATTCCTTCTACGACGCATTGCTCGCGGAAGTCGCGGCGATTCCGGGCGTGACGAATGTCGGCGCGACGTGGGCGCTGCCGTTTTCTCCCGCGTACGCCTCTGGCAGGGTCACGATCGAAGGCGACCCGCGGCCGCGTGGCCAGGAGCTGTCGGCCGGGATCGTGCCGGTGCGCGGCGATTACTTCGGAACCATGCGCACGCGCATCCTGGCCGGGCGTGGCTTCACGGACGCGGACGCCGCGGGTGCACCGCCCGTCGTCCTCATCAATGAAGCGGCGGCGGCGCGCTTCTGGCCGGGCCAGGATCCCGTCGGCAAGCGGCTGCGCAGGGGACGTGCCGACGAGACGGAGCTGCCGTGGATCACCGTGATCGGCGTGGTCGAGGACGGCCGAAGGAGCGGGCTCGCGAACGAGACCGAGCCCGAGATGTACTGGACCCACGCGCAGTCCGGGGCGTGGGCGCGCGATTTGTACGTCGTGCTGCGGGGACCGGACCCGAACGCGCTGGCGCGACCCGTTCGCACCGCCGTCGCACGCGTCGATCCCGGCCTCGCCGTCACCGACGCGTTCTCCCTCGAAGAACGAATCGCGACGTCCGTCGCGACGCCCCGCTTCCGCACGACGCTGCTCGCGGCTTTCGCCGCGCTGGCTCTGCTCCTCGCGGTGGTCGGCACGTGGGGCGTGATGGCCTTCGTCGTCGCACAGCGCCGACACGAGATCGGCGTGCGCATGGCGCTCGGCGCCGATGCCGGCCGCGTGTTGCGCTCGGTGCTCGGCGACGGTCTTCGGTTGGTCGGAATCGCCGCCGTCCTTGGCCTCGTGGGCGCCGCCTTCGCCTCGCGCACGATCAGCCGCTTGCTCTTCGGCGTGCAGCCGCTCGATCCGGGCGTACACGCCGCGGCGATCGCGATCCTGTTCGCGGCCGCACTGCTCGCGTGCTGGCTGCCCGCACGGCGCGCGAGCCGGCTCGATCCGGTTTCTACGCTACGGGATTGAGCGACATCGACACCGAGCCCCGCCACGCAGACGGGTCCGCGTGGCGGGGTTCGCCTCCTTTTCTCCGCATCTGTGGGCAGAAGGTCGCGTTCGCGCGCAACCCCGCCTCCGGCGCAGGCGCGTACGCGCGGGAGATCTGGTGGATGGAGGCATGGATCGACGAACGAGCGACTCGAGGCGATCAGGCTTGCCGGCGCGGGAGGCGTCGGAAGAAGGCGTCGAGCTCGATGATGCGGCCGTCTATGTCCCGCGAGATCTGCGAGAGGCCGGTCATGCCGAAACGCAGATCGCGGAGATACGCCAGCGTTTCCTCCAGCGTCGGCGTATCCTCATACAGGTGAAGCAGCGGCAGCTCGAGCACGATGCCTGCGACGCGATGGATCTCCTCGCCGGCGCTCTTCAGCACGAGCAGATCCATCCCCTGTACATCGATTTTCACGAGGACCGCGCGCGCGTCTGGCTCGTGCTCCCGCATGAGCGTCTCGAGGCGCGTGACCGGGACTGGCCGTGTCTCTCGTACGTTCATGGACCACGTCGTGTCGTCGGGCCCTTGCGGCCGGGGTGCCAGCATCGACGCGAGGTCGCTGCGGTCCATGATGTGGATGTGTCCCGTCCCGTCCGTGGGCCCGACGGCCGTCCGCAGGGTCGTCCAGGCCGCGTCCCGCGACGCGACGCTCGCCAATGCCCTGAACGTCTCCTCGACCGGTTCACACGACACGATGGGACCACGGTAGCCGATGCGGCGCAGCCAGCGGACCGATTCGCCGTGGTGCGCACCGATGTCGAAGGCCGCGTCGGGTTGGATGAAACGGACGAGCCGCCGCAGCTCGCCGCCAAACGAGTCGTTGGGTGGGTATCGATCGATATGGATGCCTGCGCGCCACGCCATCGATCGGATCCAGCGTGCCGTCGCCATCAACATGTCGAGCCTCGGTCCGGAGGATCTCGTCTGCCCGCCCGGCGCCTGGTTGGTCTCATCGGATCGCGCCGTACTGGCGTAGCACGGCGAGCGTGCGGTCGAGCG
>JBFJPA010000455.1:0-3947 GCA_041617355.1 Longimicrobiales bacterium | reverse complement strand
GATCGCTTCGGACAGATCGAGACGGGGTCGCAGCGTCGGTCCGTCATCACCCTCGTCGAACCATGCCGCGGGTCGCCGCGCCAGCGCGCTGGCCTCGACCCGCACCATCAGGAAGTCGCGGATCTCGGCACACACCACACCGTCGGTATCGGCAAGCACGACGTCGAATCCGGCGATCTCCGGGCGGTCGTCGGCGGAATTCCGATACCGCACGTGACTCCACAGCTGGCGCGGCAGCGGTCGATGGATCACGAAGGTGCCGTACGAGCCAGGCACGTAGAAGTCCGCATCGGTCCGGCCCCGGATCAACGTCTGCGCGCCCGCCGTCGCGAGATCGACGAGGGCGGGGTGCAACGCGTGAGCCTCGAGATCGTCGGTCAGGTCTGCGGGCAGTGCGAGCGAGAGCAGTGCCTCGTCCGACCCGTATTCGACCGTGCGAACAGACTCCCAGCGGTGCCCGAAGCGGAGGTGTGGGTGCGTGGGTGCGCCATCGATGCGATCCGTCCCAGCGTGACACCGCGACCGGATCTCAGCGAGTTCGATCCGCCCCGGCTCGCCCGATTCGAGCGGCTCGATCGTGCCACGGGCGTGAACCTCCCACCGGCCGTCCTCCGCATCGCGGCCGGCGATCGCAAAGCGACGTTCCGGGCCCTGCGCGGTCAGGCGGACGCGCAAGGAGCGGCAAGTACCGGCGGCGACCGCGAAGGGCGCAATGAAGGAGACGTCGCGCAAACGGAGTCGCTGCTCGCCGCCCGCGAGGGCCCAGGCCGCCCGTGCGATCTCCAGGTAGGCCGAGCCCGGCAAAACCGAGTCGCCGTTCTGCGTCCGATGCTCATCCAGCATCCAGTGTGTCTCCGGCGACAACGACGCAAACGCGCGCAACTCGCCGTCGTCGCGGTGCACGATGGTATCGAACAGTGCGTGCGACAGCGCGCGCGTGCCGTTGTTCGCCAGTCGTGCGGCCATGCCCGTATCCCGCCAGGGGCCCCATGCCAGCGCGATGGTCGGCACGCCGTCGCGCGCATGGACGTGGTGTGCCCACGCGTCGAGAAACGCGTTCGCCGCCGCGTAGTCGATCTGGCCGGCCGGTCCCGCAACGGCACTCGTGGACGAGAACAGCACGCGAAAATCCAGGTCGACACCCGTGAGCGCGTGATCGAGCGCGACGGCGCCCGTCACCTTCGGTGCGAGCACGGCGTGCGCCTCCTCCTGCGTCTTCGTGAGAAGCAGCCCATCGCGCAGCGTGCCGGCCGCGTGAATGACACCGTGCAGAGCCCCGAACCGTTCGATCGTGCGCGTGACGACGCCCCGCAGCGCCTCCGCGTCGGTCACGTCCGCCACCTCCGTCACGACCGCGCCGCCCGCGGCCTCGATCCTGCGCAGCGCCGCGACGAGATCGGCAGCCGGTGCGCCGCTGGCGAGGATCGCGTCCCAGCGGTCCCGGTCGGGCACGCGCGTCCGACCGACCAACACGAGCCGAGCCGTGCGCCCTCGTGCGAGATCTTCGGCAATGGCGAGGCCGAGCCCGCCGGTTCCGCCCGTGATCAGGTATACGCCCCCGTCACGCAGCAGCGATGCGTCCGCGGACGGCTCGTCCAGAGGCGATTCCGTGAGCGTCGGTAGCCAGCGATCGCCAAGGCGATACGCCACTGCGCGGTCCGACGTGCGGTGCAGGCACTCCGACACGAAGTCCTGCGCGTGCCGACGCCATTGCCAGCTGCCAGCTTCGCAGCCATCGATGTCGATGCAGCGCGCGTGCACGTTGGGCAGCTCGCGCGGTACGACGCGGGTGATGCCGAGCAGGGTCGCCAGTTCCGGGTGCTCCACGCGAGCCGTCCCGACCGGCTGCATCCCGGTCGTGCCGATGACCAGGTCGAGCTCGTCGTCGAAGCCCGTCTGCGCGAGCGCCTGCACAATCGCCAAGGCACGGTCGAAGGCCTGAATCCCCCGTACGTCGATGGCGCCAGGCGATGCGTGGTCGATCGGCCAGAGGTACGCGACGCCGGCCAGGGATCCGACGTCGCGCACGGTTGTGAGCAGCCGTGGCAGCTCGTCGCGTCGCGACGGGTCGATGACGAATGCATCCGGCTCGGCCTGCCGGAACCGCGGGCCGGCTTCGACGAACCAGGTCCGCACTCCCGCGTTCCGCAGTTCCGCGTCCACCGCTGCGCCGAAGCCATCGCGCGATCCGAAGACCAGCCAGTTCCCGGCCGCTCGTGATGCCGCGGGCAACCGGCGAGCCCTGCGCCATTCCGGGACGCGAAGCCAGTCCGCCACGGGCGGCGGGCCCTGCGACTCGACGCGCGGCGTGGCGGCGAGGACCGGCGCGGCATCGGGCTCGATCCAGTGGGAGCCGTGCTCGAACGGGTACGTCGGCAGTGGAACGCGCCGGCGTTGCTGTCCGGCGAACCATGCTCGCCAGTCGACGCGCGCACCGACCGTCCAGAGCTCACCGAGTGTGCGCGCGAGCTGTTCGATGTCATCGGCGGCATCGTCGGGGTGTGGCAGTGAAGTCAGGATGGGCCGTTCGGCACCAGCCACATGCATTCGCGCGAGCGTGGCCAGCGTGCGGCCCGGTCCGACTTCGAGGAGCGCGAGCTTCCCATCGGCGAGGAGCGCGGTGAGTCCGTCCGCAAAACGGACCGGTTCCCGCAGGTGCGCGACCCAGTACTCCGGGTCCATGGCTTGTTCCGGCCGGATCCAGGTCCCGGTCCGGTTCGATACGAATGGAATCGTAGGCCGGCTCAGTTGCCTCGTGCGCAGGAACCTCCCGAACTCGGAGAGCACGGGATCGAGCAGCGCGGAATGCGCGGCCACATCGATGTGCAGCCGTCGGTAACCGATGTCGGCCGCGTCGAGCCGATGCTCCAGCTCGGCGATGGCGGCGACGTGTCCGGATGCCACACACAGCTCGCTGCCGTTGATCGCGGCGATCGACGTGCCGGCCGGCAGCAACGGCTCGAGCGCGGCCTCGTTGAGCTGCACGCTGGTCATCGCGCCCTCCGCCACGGTCTCGAACAGTCGACCGCGCTTCGCGACGACGGCAAGCGCGTCCTCCAGCGAGAACACGCCCGAAAGACATGCGGCCGTGTACTCGCCCATGCTGTGGCCGATCATCGCGGTCGGCCGGATGCCGAGCGACTGCCACAGCCTCGCCTGTGCGTACTGCACCGCGAACAGCGCGGGCAGTGCGACCGCCGGGCGCGTCGCTTCGGCACTCGTGTCCATCCCTTCCGCGGGAAGGAGTATGGCGCGTACCGCCGGCGCGATATCGACATCGAGTTGGCTGAGGCAATCCTCGATCGCGTCCCGGTACACCGGCTCGGTCGCGTACAGGCCGGCGCCCATACCCGCGTATTGCGCGCCGCCGCCGGCGAACAGGAACGCGACCGTGCGGTCCCCGCCTCCAGAGTCCGTAGCCCGGGTGGCGGCGGCACCCGCCGTGAGCAACGCTTCGAGAGCCTCGTCCACATCACGCGCGACGACAGCGGTCCGATGCTGCATCGGCCTGCGACCCTCGGCGAGTGTCCAGGCGACATCGGCCAGCGCCGGAGGATCCTGCTCCAGCCGATCCGCGAGCCGTGTGCGCAGCCGGCCCACGACGCCCGGCGAGCGTCCCGACAACGGCAGGATGTGCCACGGCCGCGAGGGTCCACCGGGTGCTGGCGCCGGTGCCTCTTCGAGCACGACGAAGGCGTTCGTGCCACCCACACCCAGCGAATTCACGGCTGCTCGCCGAGGCGTCCCGTTCGCCGGCCACTCCCGTGCGGTGGCATTCACGTAGAACGGGCTGTTCTCCAGGTCGAGGAGGGGGTTCGGCCGTTGGAAGTGCAACGTCGGTGGGATGACGCCGTGCTCGAGGGCGAGCACGGCCTTGATAAGCCCGGCCATCCCCGCGCACTGCTCCAGATGTCCGAAGTTCGTCTTCACCGAGCCGATCGGGCAAT
>JBFJPA010000454.1:0-3951 GCA_041617355.1 Longimicrobiales bacterium | reverse complement strand
GACGAAGTGGGGTCGTCATCGCCGCAGGCGGCCAAGCCGAAGACGGCGAGCAGGGCGAGGGGCGTCCCGCGCCCGATCCAACGTCGCATGCTGATCTCCATTTCTCGACGCGGAGTCACCGGCCCCGCGGCTCTCATCGTACAACGCAGAAGGCAGCCGGATCCCGACGGGCTGGCTACGGCGGGCCGGCCCGCCGTACCGTAGGCCCCATGCCAATCGCCCTGGTCCGTCCGCCGGGTCCGGCACTGGATCGCTGCGCGCTCACGTATCTGAAGCGTGCGCCGATCGATATCATCGCCGCGCAGGCGCAGCACGCCGAATACGTGCGGACACTGACGGGACTCGGCTGCCGCGTGCAAGGGCTGCCCGAGTCGAGCCTGCCCGACGCGGCCTTCGTCGAGGACACGGCTGTCGTGCTCGACGAACTGGCGATCCTGGCCCGGCCGGGTGAGCCGACGCGGCGGCCCGAGGTCGACGACGTCGAGGCCGCACTGGCCGAATACCGGCCGGTCGCCCGCATCCGGCCGCCTGGCACGCTGGACGGCGGCGACGTCTTGCAGGTCGGTCGTACGCTCTTCGTGGGAACATCGCGCCGCACGAACGGACCCGGCCAGGCCATGCTGCGCGCACTCGTGGCGCCGCTGGGGTATGCGGTGCGGTCGGTCCCGTTGCACGACTGCCTGCACTTGAAATCGGCGGCCTCGACGGTCGCGGACCGAACGCTTCTCGTCAATCCCGCATGGGTCGATCCGGGCGTGTTCGAGGGTTTCGAGACGCTCGTCGTGGATCGGGGCGAGCCATTCGCCGCGAACGTACTGCGTGTGGCGGATGCGCTGCTGATGCCCGCGGAGCACGAGCGCACGCGAGCGCGCCTCGAGCAACGCGGCATCCCGGTGAGTCCCGTCCCGTTCGCCGAATTGATGAAGGCCGAGGCCGGTGTGACCTGCTGCTGCCTCCTCGTCCATTCCTGATCCGCACACGTCCCGCCCGTTCGCGCGAGACATTATCTTCGGTGCGGCCGGTGCGGAATCAGCCGACCAGGGCCGGTCACGTGAAGCCGGCAGAAAGGACCTCGTGCGGCTCGATGCGGGGGACGCGGCACTGCACGCCGCCGCGACGGCGAATCTTGCCGTCCACATGCGCTGGGTTCAGGCGAACACGCCGGGAATGCGCGTGGTCGAGCAGGATGGTCTCTACCTCGTCGACTCGGGCCTGGCCTGCGACACGTTCAACGTGGTCGCCGGCGCACACCTGGACGAGACGACGGCCGGTCCCGCCATCACACGGGTGCTCTCGCACTTCCGCGCGGTCGACCGTCCGTTCGCGTGGTGGGTCGGGCCGTCCGATCAGCCAGCCGACCTCGGCCGATACCTCGCCGCCGCCGGACTCCGCGCTACCGGATCGGAGCTTGCGATGTACGCCGATCTCGGCTCACTCGAGACGACGGACACGCACCCCGAGGGATTGCGCATCCGGCGGGTGTCGGCGTTCGAGCAGGTGCGCGACTTCGCGCGCATCGTCGCGGCCAGCTGGACGCCGCCGGACTCGAACGTGTTGCGCTTCTACGAGGCGGCCACGCCCGCGCTGCTTTCGGATTCCTGCCCGATCTTCCTGTATGTCGGTTACCTCGGAGTCGAACCCGTGGCGACGGCGGAGCTGACCCTGGCTGGCGGCATCGCGGGACTCTACAACATCGCGACGGTCGAGCGGCACCGCCGCAAAGGCATCGGCAGCGCGCTCACGCTCGTGCCGTTGATCGACGCTCGCGAAGAAGGCATCGGCATGGCCGTGCTGCAGGCCGCGGCCGCGGGCCAGAACCTGTACGCGCGCCTCGGGTTCCGGCCGTACGGGCACTTCACCGAGTACACGCCGCCCACCAGCCTGGACTAGAGGCCGCTGCGCGGAGACGGCACCGCATCGAGCACGCGAGCCACGATGTCGTCCGTGGAGACTCCCTCCGCTTCTGCCTGGAGATTGACGAGCACGCGGTGACGCAGGACGGGCGCGGCGATCGCGTTCAGGTCTGCGGGTACGACTCGATCGCGCCGACCTGGCCGACGATGCGGGACGGGGCGGTTCGCCTCTTCTACTCGATCCGCAGCGCGCGCATCGGGTCGAGCCTGGCCGTTCGCCACGCGGGAACCCAGCAGGCGAGTAACGCAACGCCGAGCAGGAGCCCCGCCGTGGCCACGATCGTGACGGGATCCATGGGATCGACCTGGAACACGAGGCCGCGCAGCAATCGGGTCAGGCCGAGCGCGCCCACGACGCCGAGGCCGATGCCGGCGAGGGCGAGGCTCGCGGACTCGCGCAGGACCATGGTCCGGACCGAGCCCGCGCCGGCGCCGAGCGCGATACGGATGCCGAACTCGCGGAAGCGGCGGCTGACGTCGTACGAGATGACGCCGTAGAGGCCGACCGCGCCGAGGAACAACGCGGCGATGGCCGCGATTCCGAGCAACATCATCGTGAACCGGGTCCGCGCCATCGAGAGGGTCACGACGCGCTCCATGGTTCGAACGTTCGCGACGGGCAGATTCGCGTCGATCTCGCGCACGATGTCACGGACGGCGGAGGCCAGCGTCGCTGGTGGCACGGTCGCGCGGAGCACGAGCGTGCCGTGGCCGGGGGACAGGCCCGGATCCACGGCGGACCCGAGCGTCGGCAGGTAGACGATCTCCGCGGGCGCACCACCCACGTGCTGCCGAGGGACGTCTCCGGCGATGCCGACGACCGTCGCCCACGGCACATCGTTGCCGACGCTCCGCCGGATGCGTTGACCGATGGCGTTCTCGCCGGCGAACAGCCTGCGGGCGGCCGCTTCGGACAGCAGGACGGGCCGTTCGGCTGCACCGATCAGGTCGGCCGCCGCGGTGCCGTCGACGATCGGGATGCCCATCGTCTCGAAGTAGTCCGGCGAGACGTGGTACATCGTGATCGCGGCGCGAGACTCGCCCGGCCGGCTCTCGAGGTCGAGTGCGAAATCGTAGTACGCCGGTCGCGGCACGAGCGGCAGGCCCGTGACACTGGCGGCCGACTGCACACCGGGCAGCGCGCGTACGCGTTCGATCACGGTTTCCCAGAGCCGCCGAGTCGCATCGTACGACTCGTAGCCACGACGGGGCAGCGCGATCTCCGCGGTCAACACGCCGTCCGCGCGAAAGCCGGGGTCAGCTCGCCGCAGCCGCAGGAAGCTCTGCGCCATGAGCGCCGACCCGACGAGCAGGACGAGCGCGAGCGCGACCTGGGCGATGACGAGCGCCTTCAACGTGCGCCTGCGGCTCGCCGTCGCGGTCGCGCCCGAGCCCGACTCACGCAGCGCGGATCCGGGCGAGTCGTGCGCGGGACGGAACAGCGGCGCGCTGGCGAAGAGCAGCGCCAGGAGCAAAGAGAGCATTGCCGCGAAGGCAAGGACGCGCCCATCGAGCCCCACTTCGTGGAGCCGCGGAAGGCTCGGCCCGTACGCAATGAGCGCCTGCATTCCGGTGTCGGCGAGCAGAAGACCGAGCGCACCGCCGAGCAACACGACGAGAACACTCTCCGCGACGAAGAAGCGGACCAGGTCGGCGCGGCGGGCGCCGAGTGCGGTCCGCACCGCGATGTCCCGATGCCGGTGCGCGCCCCGCACGAGGAACAGGTTCGCGACGTTCGCGCAGCCGATTAGCAGCAGGAACGCCATGCCGCCGAGCAGCAGCCAGAGCGCGCCGCGTGCCTCGCCGACGACCTGCTCCTTGAGCGGCCGCACCAGCGAGCGCAGCTGCGAATCCTCCAGTAGCCGGCGAGTCAGATCGGGGTAGGCGTCCGGCAGCGTCGTGATCAACCGATCCAGATCGCGCTCCGCCTGCGCGGGTGACAGACCCGGCTTCAATCGCGCGATGCCTGACTGGTAGAGGTCGGTCGCGCGAGCCGTCGCCGGATCCGGATCCGACGGATACCAGATGTCGATGTCCG
>JBFJPA010000453.1:0-4006 GCA_041617355.1 Longimicrobiales bacterium | reverse complement strand
TCGTGACCGTCGCATCGAGCGCAGCGGGCGGCGCCCCGGTCCAATCGGAAACCGACACGCCTCGGCCAGCCAGCGCGTCGGCGAACGCCTGCGCCGTCGACCACCGGTCCGCCGGGAGCTTCGCGAGCGCGCGCAGGATGGCATGGTCCATCCACTCGGGCACCGTGTCGCGCGCTGTGCGCACGCTGCGGGGCCTGTCGTTGATGACGCGGGCGATGATCGCCTGTGCGGTCGGGCCCGTGTGCGGCGGCTCGCCCGTGAGCATCTCGTACAGCATGGCACCGAGCGAATAGATGTCCGTGCGCCCGTTCACCGCACGGTCGCCCGTCGCCTGTTCCGGCGACATGTAATGCGGCGTGCCGAGCGACAGGCCGGTCTGCGTGATCCGTGCACCGCCCGCTTTCGACACGGCGAGCGCGATACCGAAATCGGCGACGAGCGGCTGCCCTTCGTGCAGCAGGATGTTCTCAGGCTTGAGATCCCGGTGGATCACACCCTGTCGGTGCGCGTAGTCGAGCGCGGACGCGATCGACACCGCGATGCGGACGGCCTCTTCGACGGGGAGCTGTTTCTCGCGATCGAGCCGGACGCGCAGGGATTCTCCGTCCACGTACGGCATGACGTAGAACAACAGCGTCCCTTCACCCGTGGTCCTGGCCTCGCCGGAGTCGAACAGGGCGAGCAGGTTGGGGTGTTGCAGGCCGGCGGTGACGCGGATCTCGGCGAGGAAACGCTCGACGCCGAGGATCGCGCCGAGTTCGGGATTCAGGACCTTGACGGCGACGCGCCGGTCGTGCCGCAGGTCGCGCGCGAGATAGACCGTCGCCATTCCGCCACGTCCGATCTCCCGCTCGACCGCGTAGCGTCCGGAGAGTGCCGCGTTGAGCTGCGCGAGAGCGTCCATTTCACGTCGTCGAGGTGGCGCGTGAGCGGGTGCGCGGCGGACAAGCTGGGCGGCCGGATCGCGAGCCGCAAGCCAATGTTGGCCGCTGCGGTTTCCCGCACGCAGGGCTTCTTCAATCACGCGGCCAGAGCCAGGCGGGGAGGGGCGGACCGCGGCCGGCCGCTTGCCGGCTCCTCGCCCGGCGTCCAAGATGCGGTGACGCTCAACCGGAGGCGACCATGTCCCGCCTTTCCCGCCGCGAGTTCTTCGCCAGCTCCGCTTTTGCGATCGGCGCCGGCTTCATTCCGTGGCAACGCCCACGGCATGTGCGTGCGCCCGACCTCATCGTCGTGAACGCGCGCGTGTACACGGTCGATCCGGCCCTGCCCCGGGCCGAGGCCTTCGCCGTCGAAGCCGGCCGCTTCTCCGCGGTCGGCACCAATTCAGACATCCGCAACCTGGCCACCGCGAACACCCGGGTGATCGACGCCGGCGGCATGACCGTGACGCCCGGCTTCATCGACACCCACTCGCACCCCGACGGCGTGCGCGAGCTGACCGGTGTCAACGTCAACCTGCGCACGGTCGACGAAGTGAAGGCCGCGCTGCGCGCGCAGGCCGCCCGGACGCCGCCCGGCTTCTGGGTCGAAGGCTACATGTACGACGACACCAAGCTGGACCGGCCGGTCACGCGGCGGGACCTCGACGAGGCCGCGCCGGACCATCCGGCCATGGTCGGACACCGGGGCGGCCACACCGGCGTTTACAACAGCGTCGCCTTCCGCCTCGCCGGCATCACGGCCGAGACGCCCGACCCCACGGGCGGCCGCTTCTATCGGGAGGGTGGCGAACTCACGGGCAAGGTCGCGGAACGGGCGCGCGGTGCCTTCGGCGGAATCGGACAGCGCCCGGCGGTCTCGGCGGAGACTCGACGCAAAGGCGTCGAGTTCATTTCGAAGGCGATGAGCGCGGCCGGGCTGACGACGGTCCACCGTACCGGCGGTGATGCCGAAGGCCTGGCCGCGTTCCGCGAAGCACACGCAGCCGGAACGCTGCGGTTCCGCATCTATTACTTCCCGCGCGGCCGCTTCTTCGACACGCTCGAGGCGGAGGGCCAGCGAACCGGCTCCGGTGACGCGTGGGTGCGCATCGGTGGCGTGAAGTACAGCGCGGACGGATCGGCGTCGGAGCGCACGATGCGCATGAGCACGCCGTACGTCGGACGGCCTGATGACTACGGCATTCTCACCATGTCCGAGGAGGAGATTCGCGAGGCCGTCGAGGACGCCCACCGCAAAGGCTGGCAGGTCGGCGTCCACGCCAACGGCGATGTGACGATCGATCTGGTCCTGCGCGCGTACGAGCGGGCGCAACGCATGTGGCCGCAGCCGGATGCCCGCCACCGCATCGAGCATTGCTCGCTCGTCAACCCGGACCTGCTCCGTCGCATCCGCGCCGCCGGCGTCATCCCGACGCCGTTCTACACCTACGTCTACTACCACGGCGACAAGTGGGGCGAATACGGCGACGAGAAAATGCGCTCGATGTTCGCGCACCGCTCGTTCCTCGATTCCGGAATCCCCGTCGCCGGCGCATCCGATTACATGCCGGGCCCGTACGAGCCCATGATGGCGCTGCAGAGCCTGGTCACACGCCGTGACTTCCGCGGACGCGAGTGGGGTCCCAATCAGCGTGTTTCCGTGGACGAAGCCCTCCAAATCTGCACGCTGAACGGCGCACGCGCGTCGTTCGAGGAGGGGGTGAAGGGGACCATTACGGCCGGGAAATGGGCGGATTTCGTCATGCTCGGCGAGGATCCGCACGAAATCGAGCCGGATCGCTTGAAAGACATCACGGTCGTCCGAACGGTCGTGGGCGGCCGGACCGTACACGAGGCCTGAGCCGGGCCAGACCCGTGAAGCCACCCGTCGCTCCGGTTACACACGCAGCCTGCCACCGGTCCCGCTCGGGTCGATCTCGGATTGACAAGGCCGGGGCCCGCTGCCAGCTTTCCGGCTTGTCCTCGCCCGGGGTTTCGCCCCGGAGCCGCGAATCCGTTCGACGAGAGCCGCTGGATGTTCGGCACTATCAGAGGCCGCCTGATCACGATCGCCATCATGACCGCACTGGCGATCTACAGTCTCATCCGCAACGACGGCATCACCTACGGACTCGACCTCCAGGGCGGGATGCACCTCGCCATCGAGATCGACGATCCGGACGGGACGTTCACGCCCGAGGCGAAGCGCGACTACATCGACCAAACGCTCTACGTCCTGCGTAACCGCATCGACCAGTTCGGCGTGACGGAGCCAATCATCCAGAAATCCGGGGATGAGCGGATCATCGTCGAGCTGGCGGGTGTGCAGGACGAGGAGCGGGCGAAAGGCGTGATCGAGGCCCAGGCGTTCCTCGAATTCAAGCTGGTCCGCCCGTCTTCGGACCTGACCGACGTGCTGCAGCGCATGGATCGCGCCGTCCTCGCTGCCCAGCGCCAGCTCGGCGATACGGCGCTGCTCGCCGTCACGACGGGCCAGGACACGGCCGCGACGCGCCGCCAGACCGTGCAGGACGCTCTCTTCGGCCGGTCGGACACCACGGCGACGGGAGACTCGGCACAAACGCCGGCGCAGCGCCCGCTCAGCGCGTTGATCTACACGACGGGCTCGGCGGGCGAATTCGTGGTCGCGGAGCAGGACGTGCAGCGTATCCGCACCTTGCTGGCTCTGCCGGGCGTGCTCAACGCGCTGCCGCGGGGCACGGAGCTGAAATGGGGCGCTGAAACGTCGGGACAAGGGGCCCAGCTCTACCGCCCGCTCTTCATCCTCGAACGCCAGGCCTTCATTACCGGCGAACGGCTGAAGAGCGCGACACCGGGCCGCGACCCGCAGTTCAATCAGACGATCGTTACGTTCGAGCTGGACCGGCGGGGTGGCCGCATCTTCGAGCAGGTCACCAGCGAGCACATCGGCGACCGCATCGCCATCGTGCTGGACACGCTCGTGCAGAGCGCGCCCACGGTGCAGGGCCGCATCGGCGCGAACGGCCAGATCGAGCTGGGCGCCGGCGCGCCCATGCAAGAGGCCAGCGACCTCGCGCTCGTGCTCCGGGCCGGTGCGCTGC
>JBFJPA010000452.1:0-4008 GCA_041617355.1 Longimicrobiales bacterium | reverse complement strand
CGAGGCGCGCGTGCTGCCGGTGTTGTCCACGATGTTGCCCATCACCATTCCCAGACCGGATTGGCAAGGCAAGCCGACGGATCGCTTTCCGTGGCCGTTCCTGGGCTATCGGATGATCAAGGGTCGCACGGCATCCGAGGCTCGCCTGTCGGCGGCGGACCGACTTCGCGTTGCGCCCGACCTCGCGCGCTTCCTCACGCAGCTGCACGCGATCGATACGACTCTGCTCGACGTGCCGGGCGACGTGCTGAATCGTCGCGATTTCGTCTCGCGCCTGCCGCTCATGGTCGAGCGCTTGGACACGATTCGGAGGCATGGAATCATCGACGACGCGGCTCCCTGGCTGTTGTTGTTCCGCGATCTGGAGCATGCGGGACGCATTGAAATGTCCACCCTCGTGCACGGCGATCTGTACGCTCGCCACCTGCTGATCGATGACCGGGCTCGACTGTGCGGCATCATCGATTGGGGCGACGTGCATGCCGGCGATGCTGCCATGGATCTGATGCTCACGTTCGGATTCCTGCCTGCGTCGGCGCGCGGCGCCTTCTTCGCCGAATACGGCCCGGTCGACTCGCGTCTGCTACGCACCGCACGGCTACGCGCGGCGTTTCACGCGGTTTCCGTGACGTGGCACGGCGTGGGGCTGTGCGATGCCGAGCTCATGGACGAAGGCCGGCTCGCGCTGCAATTCGTTCTCGAAGACTGAGACACCGGAGGTCCGATGGCGACGCAGTTTCCAACCGACGGAGTCGAGCTCACACACATCCTGGTCGTCGGCGAGCTGGAGCGGGCCCGGAACTTCTACCGCGACGTTCTGCGGGCGGAGGTCTACCGCGAATACGGTGGAACCTCGTGCGTGCTCCAGTTCCAGGGCGCCTGGCTGCTGCTGGTCACGGGCGGTGGCCCGACAGACGACAAGCCGGATGTCGTCTTCGAGCCACCGACCCGCCCGAACGCCGTGAGTCACGCGATGACCTTCCGTGTGCCCGACTGTCGTGGGGCGTACGACGAACTATCCAGACGCGGCGCCCGGTTCCTGACGCCGCCGCTCGATCGGGGTGCCGAGATCCGGTGTTTCTTCCGTGACCCGGACGGGCACTTGCTCGAGATCAGCGAATACAGGGGCTGACCCCCTTGACGGCGAGACGGCGGAATGAGAATCGTCCCTCGATTCCGCGCTCCCCACCGGCTGTGCGTTTCCACGGACACCCTGACACGAGGAGGCAGCCATGCGACGTTCCCGCTTTGGTCTCGGCCTGCTCATGGCGTTCACCATCGCGTGTTTCGGCGAACCCGAGGATGACCTCGAGAACCGGATCCGCCAGGCCAACGAGGAGATCTTGAATCAAGGAAATGTGGCGGCCGTCGGAGATTTCTTCGGATCCGCCTACACGCTGCACGTGACGGGACAGGACACGCGCGGCGGACCTGAATTGATCGAGGCGTTCGTCCAGAACCTGAGAGCGACGTTCCCCGACCTGCACGTCGAGGTCGAGATCCTGGTGTCGGATGACGACCGCGTCGCGTGGGTGCGACGCCACCGCGGCACGCATCAGGCCGAGTTCATGGGCGTGCCGGCATCGGGCCGAGCGATCAATTGGACCGACATGGTCGTGACCCGATTCGACGACGGGAAGATCGTCGAGGAATGGGGCGTCTCCGACCTGGCCGAGAAGTTGCTCGCCCAGCGCTAGGTTGGGGCTACCGGAAAGAGGAGCACATGAGGAAATCCGTAGTTGCATCGACGCTCATGCTCACGGCCGTACTGGCGAGCCCTCTGCTGTCACATGATTTCTGGCTCGTGCCCAACGCATTCCGCGTGGCGCCCGGCGCGGAGCTCGTGGTCGACGGCCGTACGAGCAGCACGTTTCCGACGACCTTGAGCGCGGTGACGGTCGATCGCGTCGCGCGGGCGCGCCTGATCACGGCCGGCGCCGACGTCGCCATCGGTGGCCTTTCGGTGCACGGCAACGCGTTGCGGCTGGTTCATCGGCCGAAGGATGCTGGGCAGGCGTTGGTCGCAGTGGCCATTCATCCGCGCACCGTACCGGAGTCGCCCGAGAGCTTCCGCCGCTATCTCGAGCTGGAAGGCGCACCCGAGGCGCTCGCGCGTTACGAACGGGAGGGCCTGCTCCCCACGGACAGCATCATCCGGCGCTACGCGAAATACGCGAAGACGCTCGTGCAGGTCGGTGACGGCGGTGCACCCGCGTTCGGAAAGTCCGCCGCGCACCCGCTCGAGTTCGTGCCGCTCTCCGATCCGGGCGCGGCCCGGCCCGGCCAGTCATTACGGTTCCGCATGGTCTTCCAGGGTGCGCCGCTGCCGCACGCGCGCGGCCACGCCAGTGTCGCCGAATCGGCGGCCGCCGACAGTGCGCACCACGATGTCGCCTTCGAGACGGATGCCAACGGCGAGTTCGAGCTCGTGAGTCGCAAGGGACTCTGGAACGTGCGAGCACTCTACATCGTGCCGGCGCCGGCGAGATCCGGCGCCGATTGGGATGTGCACTGGGCGACCTTCGTCTGGTGGGGCGGCCCGTAGGGCGCCCCGCCCGGCTTCATGAAGCCGCGGCCCCTTTCCCGTTGACCCCGCCTCACGCGCCGACTACCATTGGCGCGTGAGCGCGTAGGGCGCTTCCCGTCCGCGGAAAGGGACCGAGTCCCACCTATGTGTCAGACCCGGCGATTCACGCTTCTTTCGGCCCGCGTGCGGACATCGGGCGCTCACGAAAGGAGCGCATCATGCCGACCCGCCAGCTGCCGCCACGTCCCAGCCTCACACAACTGAAATTGCAGGCGAAGGAGCTGCGGCGCGCCCACGCCGAAAGCGACCGCTCGGCGGCCGCCCGGATTCTCGCGCACCATCCGCGCCACAGAGGGCAATCGCTCGACGCGCTTCTCGCGTCGCCATTCTCCGTTGCCGACGCGCAACTCGTGATCGCGCGAGAATACGGCCTCGCCAGCTGGCCCCAGTTGAAGCACCGGGTCGAGCTCGCTGACCGGATCGCGAGATTTCAGCCGCACCCGCAGTTCACGGAGGCCCTGGCCGCGTTCGACGCCGGCGACATCGACCGCTTGCGATTCCTTTTGACATCGCATTCTGACCTTACACACGCGCGGACGAACCTCGAGCCACCGTACGATTATTTCAGTGCGGCGACGCTACTCCACCACATCTCCGGCAACCCCCGACGCGACGCCTCGCTGCCGCCGAACGTCATCGACATCGCGCGGCTCCTGCTCGAGGCCGGGTCCGATGTGCACGCCGAGACGATCGGGCCGAACGGCGGCACGACTATGGGACTTCTGGTCACGAGCAAACAGGCCAGTGACCGAGGCGTCACAGGCAGTTTGATGGACCTGCTCCTCGAATACGGCGCGACGCTCGATCTGGACGCTCCCGACGCGCTGGACGCGTCGCTGGCCAATCACGCGCCGGCCGCTGCCGAAAAGATGGTCGAGCTGGGCGCAAGGCCTGACGTGCTCGCGGCCGCGGCCCTCGGCAACCTGGATCGGTTGCGCGGCTGCTTCGACGCGGACGGCCGACTGCGCATCCGGCCCCGGCGGAATGGCTCCCTCATGACGGAAGCAGACGCGATCGGCCTCGCTTTGCTGTACGCGTACGTTCGCGAACAGCGCGACGCCATAGAGTTTCTACTCGAAAAAGACGGCAACTGGAACATGACGGGCGTCAACAACGGCACGGCGCTGCACCGGGCCGCGTATGCCGGTGACCTGGCCATGGTCCAGAAGCTCGTTGCGAGGGGCGCGGACGTCAGCAACCGCGACAACCCGTTCAACTCGACGCCGCTGTCCTGGGCGGCCCACGCGCGGCAGCCGGCCGCGTTCGACTGGTTGGTCGCGAACTGCGCGATCGACCTGCACGAAGCCGTGTGCTACGACCTGCGCGATCACATCGAAGCGCGACTCCGCGAAGATCCTTCGTCCGTGAATCGGCTCCTCGATCAATGGGAGATCCCGCAGAGCACGCCCCTGCACTGGGCT
>JBFJPA010000451.1:0-4011 GCA_041617355.1 Longimicrobiales bacterium | reverse complement strand
GACGCTCAGCGACGGCACGAAACTGACGACCGAGGATGTCGCCGTATGCTGCGCCGATTTCACAGTCGCGGGTTACATCTCGACGACCTACCTGATCGGCACGGGCATTCGCAATCTGTTGGACAATCCGGATCAGCTGGCGCTGCTTGCCGGGGAACCGGGCAAGCATATAAAGGGTGCCGTCGAAGAGATGCTCCGCTACGACGCGCCGGCGCAGCTGGTCGATCGTGTTGTCAAGACCGATGGCACCAAGCTGGGCGATGTGGTCTTCAAAGCCGGTGACGCGATCACGGTGGTGATCGGCTCGGCGGGGCGCGATGAGGAAGCTTTTCCGAAAGCGGACAAGTTCATCATCGACCGCGATCACAGCAAACAGATCGGCTTCGGATACGGCATTCACGAATGCATTGGCGCGGCCCTGGTCCGTGGCGTCGCACCGGTCGCGATCGAGTCCCTGCTCAAAGAGCTGCCCGGTCTGAAGCTGGCCGGAAAGGCGCAGTGGCAGACGGACCCGTACCTGCGCGCCATGACGAACCTGCCGCTGGCCTTTCGCATGCCCTAGAAGCGGACCTGCAGGCGAGTCATGAAATGCCTGCCGAGCACGGGAGCGCCCACGAACTCCGCGTGTTCGTTGTCCAGAAGGTTGTTGATCGTAAAGCTCAGCCGCGTGCTCGACCAGGGCAGTTGCAGGCCGGTCTCGAGGTCGAGCACGCCGAAGCCCGTGACATCGCCGATCCACACGCCATCGACCATGCGGAACGAGTCGACGAATCGGCCGCGCAGTTCGGCCGTGTGCCCACGCTCCGGATCCTGTGCCGCGAGGCGCAGCGAGCCCTTGTGGCGCGGCGCGTTGAGTGCGAGGTCGGTAGCGCCGAACGCCTCATCGAAGTAGTTGTCGCTGATGTAGGAGTATGCGGCGCCCAGCGAGAAGCGCCGGTCCAGCCGCAGCTCGAGCGACAGATCCCCGCCCCACATCTCGACCTCGCCGACGTTTCGATACGTGAGCAGAATGTCGGAGCCGGCGAACGCGTGATCCGGGCCGACCGTGGCCAGCGGGATCCCGGTCAGCTGGGGATTGCCGGACACACCGCCGATCTGCTGCGCGAGTGCGCTCGCCTGTGCCGCCGGCATGAACCGGCCGAGGTAGGCCGTCAGGTCCGACGTCGACAGGAATGCGTTCGGCGTTTCGACGGCGAGCGGGCCCCTGAAATTCTCGCGACGCGTGAAGTAGACGGCGGCATCGACGAGCAGGTTCGCACCGAACAGGCCGCGGTACCCGAGCTCGAGCGAGTTCGTGATCGTCGGGCCGAGCGGCTCGATGTCCTCGATCTCGCCATCGTGCGTTCGGAAGGCGCCGATCTCGAGGTCCAGTTTGCGGAGTACGGTTCGCACCTCGGCTCCCGTCGGCGCCGGGAGCGCCGAGAGGTCCACGCCCGCGCCCTGCAGAATCTGTACGATCGCCGGCCAGAGCAGCGTGGCATCGAGCGGCAGCTGGCGGCCGGGCGCGAATGGCGAGGTCATGCAGAGGCCGCCGCAGGAACGCGCGAAGCGCAGGCCGTCCTGCGGCACGCCGAGTGCGCGCAAGCCAAACGGCAGGGGGTCCAGGCGGGCGGCCAGCAGGTCGACGAAGAGGTCCGTCGAGCTCGGCGTCGAGAACGCACGATTGTACGATCCCCGCAACGTGTGGCCGGGGCGGACGGAGTAGCTCAGCCCGACGCGAGGCGAGATCACCGCGCTCTCCAGTCGACTATGATGGTCGACGCGGCCGGCGAGCAGCAACGTCAGCCGTTCCGAAAGATCCGTGTCCGTCTGGACGTAACCGCCGATCTCAACCGAGACGTCGTCGTCTTCGTTGCGTCCGCTGATCGTGCCGGCCGTACGTGGGTCGGTGCGCTGATAGTCGACGCCGTACGTGAGCCGGCTGCGTCCTGCCAACTCGACGCCGTGCTGCACCTGAGCCGCGAAGACGTTCGAGTGATCAACGACGGGATCGAGCGATCGCAGGTTGAAGCTCTCGCCCGCATCACTTCGGTTCAAGAACGTTTGGACGAAGAGCGGCCCGTCTGTGTAGCGGGCCTGCGCGAAGTCGTAGCGCCAGTTCTTGATCTGGCTCGCGCCCAGACCGGTGTACTCGACATGTCGCATCGCCAGCGTCGAGCCCAGCGTCAGCACGGCCGTTGCCCTGGGTGAAACGCGGACGTCGAGCCTCGCCTCGCCGGAGAAGCGTTCGACTCCCATCTCCCGCTGCGCCAGCTCCGCCGGTTGCGGCGGCGCCGGCCATTCGTCGCCCCGGAAATACTGGCCGGACACTTTCAGTGCCGTGCGCGGTCCCACGATCGCCGCGTGACGCGCCGTCGCGTACAGGAGATCGCGGCCACCCGCCGTCACCGACGCCGCCGTGCCCGGGGAATCGAACGGGGATGCCGTGATGAAGTGGACGACGCCATCGGCGGCGTTCGGGCCGTACAGTGCTGACGCGGGTCCCCGTACGATCTCGATCCGCTCCATGTCGTCTGCCGTGGGCGCGATGAACTGGGACAGGTTGCCTCGCAGCGAGGGAATGGACGCGTTCCGGTAATCCGTCATCACGAGGAGGAACGGTCCGAACGTCTGGTTGAACCCGCGCGCCACGATCTGCCGGCTTTGCAGCCCCTGCACGGCCACGTCGACGCCCACGGAACCGAGCGCGTGGTCCATTGCGGAGACCGCCGTACGCCTGAGGATCCGGTCACTGTCGATGACGGTGACGGACGAAGGCGCGTCGACGCCCGTGCGTGGCTGGCGCAGCGCGGTTACGGAGACGTGTGGCAGTGGCAGCGGCCGCGGATCCAGCTCGGACTGGACGAGAGCGAATTCACCGGGCCGGACTTCGATCTCCGTGTGCGCATCGGCGTACCCGAGTGCACGGAAGACGAGCACATACCGGCCGGGCTCGAGCGTGAGCCGGAATCGGCCGCGCTCGTCCGCGCGGGCCCGGCCCACGAGCCGGTTCCGCGTCCACGCTTCGACCGCGGCATCAGCGACGGGCTGTTCCCGCGCGAGCACGCTGCCGGTCACACCCGAATCCTGTGCCGAGGCTGTCTCGGCCACGCACAGCAGGAGCAGCAGTCCGAAGAACGGAGAGGTTGTTCTCATAGGGCCACCGTGGCGGGTAATCCTGCGTCGTGCAGCATACGCTCGAAGCGGGGCGTTGCACGGACCGGATCAAGCACTGGATCCGAGTCGAGATAGACGATCTGCGGCGCGCGTGCCCGCACGGCCTGCTCGAGCCGATCGAGCGCCGTTTCGTGGTCGCCGAGGCCGAGCGCGGGCAGGGCGAGGTAATACGGCGAGACGTAGCGCTGCTGCGCCTCCCGCTCGAGCGCCCTGATGTCACGCCGTGCTTCGGCCAGGTGGCCGGCACGCGCCCGCGAGTGCGCGAGGAGCGCGCGCATGGGTGCACTGTCGCCCGAGTCGTGCAACGCCTGTTCGTGCTCGGCGATGGCGCGCGCGGTGTCTCCCCGCTGGAGTGCAACGAGGCCGAGCGCGGCCCGCGCGGTCGGGAGGTGCGGTGCGAGCTCCAGCGCGTGCAACAGCCGTTCTTCTGCTCGCGCGTACTCCCTGGCGTAATAAAGTAGCCAGCCCACGGTCGCATCGATGACGGGCGAGAGGGGGTCCAGCTCCTGGGCCCGGTGGATCTCGCGTAGCGCGAGATCGAGGTTGCCGGTCCACGCCAGGAAAAGCGCGAAGCGTTGGTGCGCGACGGCGTATTCGGGGCAACGATCGATGGCCGTCCGAAACGATGCGGCGGCTTCGTGCCAGCGCCACTCGAAGCATTGTGTGAGCGCGATCGAGGTGTGGGGCTCGCCCAGGCTCGGATCGAGGTCGAGTGCATGGAGCGCGGCCTCGCGCGCCGGCGGCAGGCCATCCTCGGGTGCGATCAAGCCGTAGTCGAGCAGGATGGAGTACGCGTCGGCGAGACCTGCGTACGCCATGGCGAAGGAAGGATCAAGGGCGATGGCGTGCTCGAAG
>JBFJPA010000450.1:0-4034 GCA_041617355.1 Longimicrobiales bacterium | reverse complement strand
GTTCGGCGGCGATGTCAGTCGATCGGGTGGTTACCTCGCGGCGACCGCTTCCACGACGGACGGTCCGTTCGAGGCATCGCAAGATCATTCCCGCTGGAACGCGTTCGCGCGTTGGACCGCGCCGGTCGGCGGCATCCGGCTTCGCGCGACGGCGTCGGCGTATGGCGCCGCGTGGAGCGCGTCCGGCCAGGTCCCGGAGCGCGCTGTGCGAAACGGCCTGATCGCTCGGTTCGGCGCGATCGATGATACGGAGGGCGGCACCACGGCGCGGCAGGAAGCGAGTCTGGAGGCGGCCGGCGGTTCCTGGATCGCTCGCGCCTGGGCCGTCCGGTACGAGCTCGACCTGTTCTCGAACTTCACGTTCTTCCGCGACGACTCGCTGCGCGGCGATGGCATCGTGCAGCGCGACCGGCGTACCGCGTTCGGCTTCGACGGCACGGTCGCGCGGGGATCGCACGAGCTCGGCGCCGGCGTGCGTGCCGATGCCGCCGTAGTCGCGCTCGGACGTCAGGAACGCAGAGTGGCGATCGGGACAGCTCCGGCAGCCGCCGTCCGGCCCCTGCACGCGTACGCCTGGATCGGCGAGACGCTCGCGATCGGCAAACACGTGCGGGTCCGCGGTGGACTGCGTGCGGATGCGTTCCGGTTCGACGCGCGACAGGCGGAGCTGCGGGCGCGATCCTCGTCGGCGCGATTGTCTCCGAAGCTCGGTGTCGCCTACGACGATGGTGATGGCCTGCAGCTCTTCGGCAGCGCGGGTACCGGGTTTCACAGCAACGATGTCCGCGCCCTGCTCACGCCATCAACCGGCGATCAGCCGCTGGTCCCGCGTGCGATCGCGCTGGAGGTCGGCGGCCGGCGGACCTGGTCCGGAGTCAGTGTGGCGGCCGCGCTCTGGGCGCTGGATCTCGAGAGCGAACTGGTCTTCGTCGGCGATGCAGGGACGACGGAGGCCGGCGGACGATCGCGTCGCGCGGGATTCGATGTGGAAGTAAGGGCCCGCTTATTGACCCAACTCTGGCTTGACGCCGACCTCGCGTTCGCACACGCCCGGCTGCGCGATGCGCCCGCTGGCGGGGACCGGATTCCGCTCGCACCGACCCGAACACTCGCGGCCGGCCTGACCTGGCGCGACGGAGGTCCGTTCAACGGAGCGTTCCGCCTGCGTCACATCGGCACTCGGCCAGCGAACGAGGACGGCTCCGTGCTCGCACACGGCCACACGCTCTTCGATCTGTTCGCCGGCGCGGAGCTCGGCCCGATTCAGCTGCGCGCCGGTCTCGAGAACCTGTTTGACGCCGCGTGGAACGAGGCGCAGTTCGCGACGACATCGCGTCTCCGCGACGAGGCCGCACCGACGACGGAGCTGCACTTCACGCCGGGCGCGCCGCGCACGTTCCGTGTCGAAGTCGGCTGGCGGTTCTGAGCGGCTACTCCGCGCGGAGCACCTCGAGCGGATCGGTCCGTGCCGCGCGGCGCGCGGGCAGCCAGCTCGCGGTCAGGGCCACGAGGATGAGCAGTCCGGCGCCGCCCGCGAGCAGCGCCGGGTCGCCCGACTCGAGACCCGTGATCGTGCTCGACAGGAGCTTGCCCATGCCCCACGCGCCGAAGGCGCCGCCGAGACAACCGAAGACTGCCGCCGCGAGACCACTTCGCAGGACATCGCGTTCCACGCGTCCCGGCGCATCGCCGAGCGCGAGTCGGATCCCCAGCTCCCGCCGTCGCCGTCCGACCGTGTACAGCAACGTGCCGTACAGGCCACCCGCCATGAGCAGGACCGTGACGATGCCGAACGTCGCGAACATCGACGCCTGGAAGCGCGCGCGCGCGGTCGCTTCACTGGCCCATTCCGTCAGCATGCGAACGGCCGGCACCGGCAGGTCGGGCTCGACGGACCAGACCGCTTCACGCAGCTCTTCGGCGAGGCCGGGTGTGGCTCGATCCACCAGCACGGCGATGTGTGCTCGGTCCATGCCGAACGGGATCGTGTGCGCGGGCATGTACATCGCCGGGCCGTGCTCGGTGTCCGGCCCGTAGTGTCGGTTGTCGGCGACGACTCCCACGACGCGGAACCGGCGTGCCTCTTCGCTCGAGCTCGCTGTCATCTCCCGGCCGACCGCGTCTCCCACCGAGCCGAACACGCGAATCGCGAGCGGCTCGGAAATGACGGTCGGTGCAGGCTCCGTTCTCGCTTCGGCGCGCCTCCACGCGCGTCCCGCGACGAGCCGCAGGTCCAGCAACGGGAAGTAATCCGCATCCACGAGGTGCATGTTCGTGTCGATGTTCTCGAGCTCGACGCCAAGCGCGCGCGGCGATCCCCGCCAACAGCAGCGAGAGCCGCCGGTCCATTCCAGCGGCATCGTCATGCCGTAGGTTGCCAGGCGGACGCCGGGCACCGTGGCGACGGCCGCGCGCACGTGCTCCATGCGTCGTTCCCAGTCCGCCGATTCGGCGAGGTTGCGTGGCTCGAGCGGGATCGTCCAGACGTTCTCGGTTCGGAACCCGAGTGTCTCCGCCTGCAGCCGCGTGAAGCTGCGCAGCAGGGCACCGGCCTGCACGACCAGCATCAGCGACAGCGCGACCTCCGCGACCACGAGGCCCGTGCGCAACCGGCCGTCCCACCGCGTATCCGTGTTGCCACGTGAGCGCCCTTGCAGCGCGCCGCTCGCGTTGCGCGTCACCAGTCGCAGCGCGGGCAGCATCCCGAACACGAGCGACGTCAGCGCGCCGACCGTAACCGCGAAGCCGAGCACGCGCACATCGACGCGCACCGCCGAGGTGCGCGGAATCGCATCCGGACTCAAGGCGAGAAATGCGGCGACCCCGGCGAACGCCAGGACGATGCCCAGCGCGGCACCCGCCAGTCCGATCAACACGCTCTCAGCGAACAGTTGCGCGGCGATCGAACGCGTGCGCGCGCCCAGTGCGCGGCGAACGGCCATTTCACGAATGCGCGACAGGCCTCGCGCCATGAACAGGTGCGCCACGTTCGTGCACGCGACCAGCAGCAGCAGCGTGACGGCGCCGAACAGCAGGCCCAGACCGTCGCGGACCGGCCGGCCCACCGTCGCCTCCTGGAGCGCGACCACGGGCAGCTCGCGGAGCGTGCCGTCGCGGCGTCGCCACGAATCCGGCGTCACCTCCGCGAGTCGTGCGACAAGCGCGTCGACCTCCGCCTGCACCGCGTCCAGCGACGCACCATCGGCCAGCCGGCCTGCCACCTTGAGCGCGTGAAAACCCGCAACCTCGAACAACGGGTTGCTCCAGTCGATCGGCAGCCAGACATCCACGGTCGGGCCCGTCAGCGCTTCCGGCGCCGTGAACGACGGGTCCATCACGCCCGCCACCACGTACTGCCGCCCGTCGAGCACGAGCGTGCGATCCACGATCTCGCCAACGCCGCCGAACGTGCGCTGCCACAACCCGGCCGAAATGACCACCGCGTCGCGCGAGCGGTAGTCATCGGCCACGAGAAGGCGACCCACGCCCGGCCGCGCTCCGAACATCGCGAGAAATCCCTCCGACACCATCGCCGTGCGCACACGCTGCGGAGGACCGGACTCGGTCAGGTTCGCCGTTTCGGGCCACACCGCACCCCACGACTCCACCGAGCGAATGTCCTGAAGACCCCGCCACGTCGGACCCGAATGCGAGCCTTGCGTCAGCTCGAACAGCCGACTCGCGGCAGGATACGGCAGCGGCCGCAGCATCACGTGATCGACCAGCGTGAAGATCGTCGTCACGCTCCCGACACCCAGCGCCAGCAACAACACCACGCTGGCCACGAAGGCCGGACTCCGGCCCAGGCTCCGTGCCGCGTGCGTCAGCGAGCGGCCCGTTCGATCCAGCATTCCCGCCTCCGGCCTTCGGCCCGGCGACTGTGCACGCGATCGCCGCCAATCCCACCATTCCATCGCGATGGCGCCCGGCAGTCGCCCGAATGCGCGCCACAAAACTTCCCGGCGCCGATGCTCGCGGATCGCTTCTTCCCATAGTGCCGCGAACGTGCGTCGCATCTCGCTGGCGTCCGCCTC
>JBFJPA010000449.1:0-4045 GCA_041617355.1 Longimicrobiales bacterium | reverse complement strand
CTATCCCAAGCCCCAACCCTCTCCCTATTCTCCCTCCATGCTTTCTCGCCGCGCTTTCCTGCGAACGGCCGGCCTCGCGGGTACCGGCCTGATGCTCGACTCGAAGGGGGCTGCCGCCTGGAAGCCCGTCGGGCCGGGCCAGGCTGCCCCGATCATCGATGGGCTGGGCGAGGTTCGCATCGAATACGATCGCGAGCTGGTCGCCGCGATCCGCGACAGCGGGATGCGCGCCTGCGTCGTGACCGTCGGAAATCCCGGCCTGCACGACGCGTCCGCATTCGACGACATGGCGGCCGAGGTCTACGCCTACGACGCCCACATCGCAAGACACCCCGACCTGCTCACGCGCGCTGTCGACACGACCGGCATCACACGCGCCGTGCGCGACAACACGATCGGGTTGCTCTACTACACGCAGAACGCGACGCCGCTGCAGTCCGATGTCGAAGCGCTCGTCCGGCTGCGCGCACTCGGCGTGCGCATCGTGCAGCTCACGTACAACACGCGGAACCTGCTCGGTGATGGTTGCCTCGAACGGACGAATGCCGGCCTGAGCAACTTCGGCATCGACGTCGTGAGCCGGATGAACGAGCTGGGCATGCTCGTGGATGTGTCACACTGCGGGGAGGCGACGACCCTGGACGGAATCACGCACTCCAGCCGGCCTGTCGCCATCACGCACGCGGGCTGCAGGGTCGTCTACGACCATCCGCGCAACAAGACCGACGCGGCCCTGCGCGCGCTCGCGGAGCGCGGCGGCGTGATCGGCATCTACCAGATCAATCCGTACCTTGGACCCAACGAGCGCAACACGCTCGAGCACTACCTCGCGCACCTCGATCACGCCATCAACGTTGCCGGCGTCGAGCACGTCGGCATCGGCAGCGACCGTGAGTATCGCACCATTCCGGACACGCCCGCCGAGAAGCAGAAGCTCGTCGACGAGTTGTCTCGCCTGCGGCCCGGCACCACCGCCACCGTGCGCTGGCCGTTTTTCCTCACCGAGCTGAATCACCCCCGCCGCATGCGCACCATCGCCGACGCCCTGGCCCGCCGCGGCCGCAGCAGTAGCGACATCGAGAAGATCATGGGCGGCAACTTCCTGCGACTGTTCCGCGAGACCATCGGGTAGGCCCGCGACCCGCGCCGCAGACGATCGTCTCACCGGGATGCTGGTCGGCGCAGTCCGACCCAGCCTGTGCGCGCGACGCCGGCCTTGTCGGCGGCGGCCGTGACTTCGATGGCGGCGTCGGTGCCGGTCACGCGGACCGTCCAGCGCACGGTGTGCGACGGTTCGGTCACCGCGCGCGAGTGTGAATTGGAGCCGTCGAGGTGCGGCAAGATGGTGCGCGCGCTGCCGGATTCCAGCGATGCGCCGCGCAGCGCCAGTGTCGCGACGGGCGGCCGCACGATCTGGTCCTCCCACGTGCCGGCATTCGTGCGTGCGCCGACATGGCCGCGCTCAGTCAGGTTGGTCGGCAGGAACCCCGCGTTCGAGACGGTCACCTCGACGCGGTAGCGGTCGCCGCCCAGTGACGTGATGGCGGGGGCCGACACGCTGAGCATGGGCGACGATTCGGCGAGGTAGAGAATCCAGTCGACCTGTTGGCGGCACTCTTCTTCGAGGAACTCGGCTGGCGGGTTCTGACCCCAGAACTTGGCGTGCCAGCCGCCGATCTCGACGCGGCCCAGCTGGGGGTGCTCGTACGGCGTCCACGGCGAGAAATAGCGGCCACCCAGCCGCTCGTCGTTGAAGCGGTGACGCTCGGCCTCGCTGATCTGGCCGTCGCCATCGAAGTCCGGGATCCACGCGTCGGCGGGCGAGTATTCGGGGACCCAGCCGATGATGCCGCGATCCTGGTAGCCCCATTCGATGAGCGTGCCGTAGCGGTGCTCCGTCGGGTGTGTCGCACTGGGCCGCACGGGCCGGCCGGTCGTGCGCGTGTAGTACGCGCCCAGCTCCTCGATCAGGGCAAGGTCGGTCGGATCGAACTTCGACGGATCGGACGCGGACGGCAGGCGGTAGACGAAGCCACCCGACGTGTGGCCGTGCACGATGCTCGTGATGTTCGGGTGTGCGTTAATGAACTCGACCGTCGCGCGCGTTTCCGGTTCCGAGAGCGGGTACTCGCCCGCGCCGGGCTGCAGGAATTCGGGTTCCCAGTTGCGCGGGAAGTTGCGGTTCATGTCGAGCCCGCCAATCCCATCCTCGTTGATGAGGCCGTCGCCGTCGTTGTCGATGCCCTCGCTCAGGACGCGAAAGAACTGGTCGCCGGTCGCACCTTCCGGACGGCGGACGAGAATGCGGGAATCGGTCGGGTCCAGCATCCACTCGCCATTCGAATCGGGCACGCGCATCTGCGTGATCCAGCCGTCGCCATCGAGGTCCTCGGGCGGATCGTCGTCGGCGATGCCATCGGCATCGTTGTCGACCGGATGCACCGAGCTGCGCAGCGACTGATCGTGGATGAGCGCGAGGTCGGAGCCATCGGGATTGAACTTCGGCCGGATGTAGAAGGTGCGCGTGTCGAGCAGGCGGGTCACGCGCGGGTCCTGGCCGTAGCGATCGAGAAGGTGACCGAGCACGTAGAGGGCGACGGCGGAGCCGGTCAGCTCGCCGGCGTGGATGCCGCCATCGAGGTAGAGCGCGGGTTTGTCGATGGCCGGTCCCGTCGCTTTGTTCGTGACCTCGATCAGCATGAGGTCCGCGCCCCGCCAGCTTCGGCCGATCGAGTAGAGCGTCGTGAGCTGCGGGTAGCGACGTGCGTAGTGTGCGAGGATCGCGTTCGTCTCGCCGCTCGTGTAGAAGCGGTTCCAGTCGACGCGGCCGTCGGCCGCGACGAGCGGGCCGGGTCCGCCCGTCCGCTGTGCGGTGGTGGGGGTCGTGCCGGCCAGGAACAGGGCCAGGACGATCAGGGCGGTCGGCAGGACACCGGGGAGTCGCGGCATGATCGGTTCGCTGGTTGGATGTTACGCGCAACTTGCGGCGCGGCCGGATCTCGCGCCAGCCGAGGAACGGCACGGGCCGGCACCGAAGTGGCGCCGGCCCGTGCTGGGTCATGCGATCACGAAGCTGCCGACTCAGCCGCCGGCTGCGAATCGCTTTCCGACCTCGTCCCAGTTGATCACGTTCCACCACGCGGCGACATAGTCCGGGCGCCGGTTCTGGTAGTGCAGGTAGTAGGCGTGCTCCCAGACGTCGATGCCGAGGATGGGCCGCTCGCCTTTCATTAGGGGGCTGTCCTGGTTCGCCGTGCCATACACGTCGAGGCCGCTCTTCCCGATGACGAGCCAGCCCCAGCCGCTGCCGAACTGGCCGGTCGCCGCGGCCGACAGCTTCTCCTTGAACGCCGCGAAGCCGCCGAACTTCTGCTTGATCGCATCGGCCAGCTTGCCGCTCGGCTCGCCGCCGCCCTTGGGCGACATGATCTGCCAGAACAGCGCGTGATTCGCGAAGCCGCCGCCGTTGTTGCGCACGGCGGTGCGAATCGCCTCGGGCAGCGAGTCGATTCCGCCGAGCAGCTCCTCGATCGACTTGCCGTGCAGGTTCGCGTGCGGCTCGAGCGCCTTGTTCAGGTTGTTCGTGTAGCCGGCATGGTGTTTGTCGTGATGAATCTCCATCGTGCGCGCATCGATGTGCGGCTCGAGGGCGTTGAACGCATACGGCAGATCGGGCAGCTTGAACGGGTAGGGCATGGTGGGGTCCTTTGCGGTTCCGAGGATCGTCTTTCGTCTTCCCTGATGGGGGCGATGTAGCCCGGCCTCCGGACTGACGCAAGATCCGCATCTATGGAAACACAAAGCCCGCCGGGCCAGACTGGCCGGGCGGGCTTTCCGTCAGCGGAACGGGGTCAACTCTTGCGACGATTGCCGGCGAGCGTGCCCGCCATGCCGGCGTACGTCCAGCCGCCAGTGAATTCATCGTCGGTCGTGAAGTCCATGCGGAGTTCGACGGGCGAGTCCATCTCGGCGCGCAGCATGATCGTCATGCCGTCCACGGCGACGGACGTGACGGACATGTCGCCGGTCGCGTCGGTCGAGACCG
>JBFJPA010000448.1:0-4061 GCA_041617355.1 Longimicrobiales bacterium | reverse complement strand
GTCAGACGCCAGTGTCCGCTCTCGTCCGATGCGGTCATGAGCCGGAGGCGCCCCGTCTCGTTGAGCGCGAGGAGCCGCGAAGTGTCGGGGCCGGGGCGCGCGCGGTCCGCGAGCTCGGACCACAGGGGGTCCATGCGCACCACCGCGCCGGCGACGGGTCCGCCGTCGCGGTCCACGCTCTCCGTCTGGGCGCCATCCCTCGCGGCCCGGCCGGATTCGGGCCTGGGCACGAGCCGCTACATGATGCTGACCCGCTACGTCCTCGCCGCCATCGACCTGCCGTTGCCGTTGCCGACGATCGAACTGGCGTTGGATGAGGTCGAGAGCCGCCTCGCCGAAGCGTTCGCCGGATCGCCGCCGCGTTCACGGCTGCTGTTGGCGCGGTCGCGTCTCGCCCTGTTTCGCGGGCGCCCGGCCGAGACGCTCGCGTTGAGCCAGGAGGCGCTGGTCCGGAGAGACCGCGAGGCGAGCACGTACAGCTACTCGACGCATTACCGGACGCTTTGCCGCGCCGCGTTCCTCTGTAACCAGACGGAGCCGCTCGCCGAGGCGATCGCCGAGTGGGATGTGCGGGAAACCGACTACGTCGAGAGCAAGCGCATCGCGATTGCGGGCGCTCGGGCCAACCTGGCCCGTCGCCACGGCCGCTGGACGGACGCCGTCGAACACTCCGACGCCGTCGCGCCCATGGCCGAGCGATCCGAGGACACGCTCTACGCAATGGATCTGTTGTCCGCGCGGGTACGCGCGTGCATGGCCGCAGGAGCGCCCGCGCGTGCACGCAGCAGCCTGCTCCGCCTGCTGGCCAGGCGGAATACGTCGTTCGGCGATGCCCGCTTCGAGATTCGGCTCCTGCTCGCCGACTACCATCTGGCCCTCGCCGCGCTCCACTCGACGGGCCAGGCGCTCGACCTCGAGATCGGGTCCGCACACGAACCAGCCATGCCCGATCCCGATTCGGCGACGCAACGCGATCCGGTCAGCCGGCACATCGAACGGGCCAGGCGCGCCTACCAGTCAGCCGCCCGCGAAGCCACTCGCCTCGACAGCCTCCTCGAGTGTGATCACCGGACCCGCGTGATCGCCGAGCGCCAGACTCGCCTGGCCGACCTCGAACGCCCGGCACTCGGCTGAACCCGTGTCTCAGCGAATCAGCCGAATCGCCTCCGCCACCGGGTACAGCCACTCGACGCCGCGCTCCGTGACGACCGCGTCGTCCTCGAGCGGGATACGCAGCTTCTTGCCGCCCCACTCCGGGATGGGCGTGTAGGCGAACAGCTCGATGGAAATGAAGTTGGTCGGCTTCAGCTCGAAGGTGAGCTGTTTCGGGTTGAAGAAGGCGAGGGACGGGCCGCTGCCGTGGCCCCAGTCGCCGACGGCGTGCGGACCGATGATGACCTCGACAGAGGTGTCCGGGCTCGGCCGGTTGAACTCGGCCATCAGCTTGAAGCCGCCGGCCTGGATCGCCGCGTGCGTTTCATCGAGCGCCTGCTGCGCGGTCCGACCGGGTCGAATGGTGCGGCGCATGATGTCGCGGACACGTACACCGTTCTCGAAAGCACGACGGAAACTCGCCGGCGCTTCGGTCTCGCCCTCGCGGAGCACGTACGCGATGCGCTTCATGTCCGTCCACTGGCCGAGGAAGCCGACGCCCCAGTCGATCATGAGCAGGTCGCCGCGCTGGATGATGCGCGACGACGAGGTCGCCTCGATGCCGTCGGGTCCCGTGATGTAGACGGAGGGCATGTCGAACGACGATCCGAGTCCCCGCTGCAGCAGCTGGTCCCACATCCACCAGGCGACGTCTTCGAGTGTGGTCACGCCAGGCGTGATGACCTCGTTCGAGAAGGCGCGTTCCGCCAGGACCCGCGAGATCTCGCCGGCCTCGCCCATGGCCGCGATCTCCGTCGCCGTGTGCCGTGACCGGAAGTCCGAGAACAGCTTTTCCGCGGAGACAAGGCGGGCCGCGAACGGCTCGCCCAGCGTCGTGACGAGGTGCTGGTACGACGTGTGCGACAGACCGTCCGCGAGACCGATGTCCGCCGACATGTTGACGGCGATGCGGGCGGGGTTCCGTTCACTGACAATGGCCTTCAGCTCGCTCGTAGCGCCGAACCGGTCGTAGACGCCACAGCGCTGGAGCGAATACCCGCCGGCGCCGAGCACGATGCGTTCGATGCGGTCGCCTCCGCGGTCGGCGAAGATCCAGTAGGCCCAGCCGCCCACGTAACCGCCGCCAAGGTCCTGCCAGAGCGGGTCGAGCAGGCCTTCGCGCATGACGATGATCCACAGGTCGACATCGTTCTCGCGCATGGCCTCCGGCAGGATCCGGTCGAACTTCTCGTGCCGGATCTGGCAGCTGCGCTCGTACCGTCGGCGGGCTTCCTGCGCCTGGCCCGGTGCGGGCAGCAGCACGCCGCCAAGGGTGAGGCCGAGGAGGAGCCTGGACAGCAAGTTTGTCGTCGTGGTTGGCATATCGGTGCGTTCCGCGTGCCGGGATTCCGGGGCGCCCCTACCGACGCCGGCCGGGGCGATTGCAGGCCGCCAAAGATGGCCGACACCCGGGCGGCCGCACCAGAACCGACCTGAACCTCGCTCACTCAGCGGTCGAAACTCCGACTGAATCGGGATCGCGCGTACGCGAGAGCAGCCTTGACCCTGTTCCGCGGGTCCAACCTTATTTCGCCATGACTTGTGCTTGCGACATCGGCCCGGCGCGTTCGCGGCGAGGAATGACGCTCATCGAGATCGTCGTCGTCCTCGTCGTGCTGGGTGTGACATTGGCCCTGGTCGCACCGACGGTCGTATCGCGTCCACCTTCGCCGGAGACCGCGTTGCAGGAAGTGGTCGAGTCCGCGCGCCGGCTCGCGCTGCGGCGGGCAGAGACGTTGACGTTGTCGCTGGAGACCGGCGGCCGTTGGGTCCTCGAAGGAAGGGGTGACCGTCTCGAGACCGGTGTCGTGGAAGGGTCCGGGACGGGGCCGCTTCGGTTGCACATATCCCCGCTCGGCGCCTGTACGCTCGATGCAGGCGCCGTCGAATCGCTGCTGGTCGATCCCGTCCGCTGCCGGCTGCACCAGCGTTAGCGACGAGCCATGACCCTGTTCGAAGCGCTCGTCGCGCTCGTCGTCCTGAGCCTCGCCGCCGTCGGCTTCCTGGGCGCCTTCCAGGGGGCTGCCCGCTCGACGCGCGACGCCGCCGATTGGGTGCAGGCCGTGAGCTACGCGGAAGCGTCGGTCGAGGAGACGAAGCTCGGTCCGCGTGTCGGGCCGACGCTGCCCGAGTCGCTACCGGGCGGCTTCGTCCGCGTCATCGATGTCGAAGCCTGGGCCGGTGCGCCCGGTCTCGAACGTGTCGTGGTCACCGTCGGCATGCCGGGCGGGCGCACCTTCACGCTGCATCGACTGGTGCGGGTTCCGTGAGTCGGCGCAGCGGGTTCACGCTCGTCGAATTGATGGTCGCGATCGTCGTGACCAGCATCGTCGCGCTGCTGGCGTGGAGTACGGTGAGTGCGGGTCTCGACACGAGCGACCGGCTCGAACGGCACCGCGTTACGGTCGAGGCCAGAATGATCGTGCGGTCGTTGCTGCTGGACGCGCTGCGCCACCTGCCGGAAGGCGGCGGCGCGGCGATGAACGATGCACTGTTTCTCGTCGACGATGCCGTGACCGCCGATGGGTTGCCCGTGGATGCGCTGCATTTCCTTTCGCGCGGTCTGACGCCGCCGCTCGGTTCGAGCGGAATGTGGACGGTGACGATCGAGCCAGCCGCAGAGGGACTGCGTCTGGCAGCCTCGCCGGCGAACGCGAGCGACATCGCGCCGATCGAAACCACGCTGCCGGGGGTACGTGGCCTGCAGGTTCGTGTGCTCGCGCGCACGGCGGACTCGGTCTGGCTCGAGCGGTGGGACGTGCTCGGCCGGGTGCCTGCGGCTGTCGCACTCGAGTTCCTGTCCGAGCGCGGTGAGCCCGTGACGCCGCCGCTCGTCGTCCACGCCGGACTCGAGGCGATGCGATGAGCGCGCGTGCGCGGCCGGGGATCGCACTGCTGCTCGTGCTCTG
>JBFJPA010000447.1:0-4069 GCA_041617355.1 Longimicrobiales bacterium | reverse complement strand
GGTTCATCACGTCGTACAGGCCCGCGTAGGCATCGAGGAGTCGTGGTGGAACGACGACGGCCGCTGCCGTGGGCGAAGCGGGTGCCTGCTGCACGACGGGTGGGGTCCCGCCCAGGTACACGTCCGCGACGGCGGCCGCGAGCCGGCCCGGGTTGAACGACGCCTCGTTGCTCAGTACCACGACGCCCAGACGGGCCTCGGGAATGTGCAACACGATGCTCCGGAAGCCCGCGTCGGCGCCGCCGTGCGACCAGGTCGTGCGGCCGCGCTGCTGGCCGCGCACGATCGCGAATGCGTAAGGAATCGTGTCCCCGTTGTTCAGCACGCCACGCTCGCGCATCTGCGTCGCGAATCCGGGCCCGCCGACTTGGCCCGTCTCATAGTTGCGCAGCCAGCGCGCCAGGTCGCCAGCCGTCGTGAACAGGCTGGTCGCGCCGGCGTTCGCATAGCTGAGCACCGCATTGCGCCACTCGCCGTCGCCGCCGCGGCCGTACGAATACGCGCGATCCCGCACGACGTGCAGATGATCGTCGTGCAGATGCGTCCGGCTCATGCCCAGCGGGTCGAAGACGTTGTCTTTCATCCATGCGGGAAACGGCTTGGCGCCCACGCGTTCCACGATCTCCGCGAGCAGCGTGTAGCCCATGTTCGAATACAGGTGCTCCGACCCCGGCTCGAAGTTCAGTTCCCGCTGCCGCCCCATCATGCGCAGGATGTGCTCCTTCGTGATGACATCGTCCATGCGCCAACCGGCCATGGTCAGCAACTCCCACTGGTCCCGGATGCCGCTCGTGTGATGGATCAGCTGTCGGACCGTGACCGGCCGGCCCAGGTCGGGCAGTTCGGGCAGGTGCGCACGAATATCGTCTTCAAGGGAAAGAGCACCGCGCTGGGCAAGCAGCACGATGCCGGCCGCCGTGAACTGCTTCGTTACCGAAGCGACATGGAACACCGTGCTCGGCGTGATCGGGATCTCGTACTCCAGCTGCGCACTGCCATACCCACGCTCCAGCACGATCTCGCCATCTTTCAGCACCGCGACCGACGCGCCCGGCCGCCCGCTTGCGTTCCACTCCGCGAATATCGAGTCCACCCGCGCCGACGGATTCGCCTGCGCCGCCCCCACACCCGGCGACATCGCCAGCATGACCCCGAGTATCGCCCGCACTCCGAGCATTCTCTGCCGCATATCCGTTCTCCGCTCCCAGTTGGCCTCGTTGTGAAACAGATCCGTTGATCCGTTGATCTTCTGACCCGTTGTCGTCCGCTCCGCACTCCACGCGTTGGTCTATTCAGGAGGGGATCATGCGCACCATTCATCCCGTTGCACAGTGGATCGGGCTCACGCTCGCCCTGGTCGCCTGCGGCCGCGATTCCCCGGCCGAGCCCGGCGACGCGCTGGCGGGCGCGTACGACTGGGAGCTGTCGGTCGGCGGCATTGCCGGTCTCACTCGCACGCCGGCCTCGGAAGGGTACACGGTCCGAATCGAGTTCGACGGCAACGGCCGCGTCGTGGCGCGTCGCAACAATGCCGTCGTCGCCAGCGCGAGCTATACCATCCGCGAGCTACCGACTGCGGGACCGCTGCCCGTCTACGAGCTCCGCTATACGCCCCCGCTGCAGGCGTTCACGTTTGGGGTTCTCGATGAGCATACGGTGCGGACCGTAGCCAACGGCGTGTTCCACTTCGTCGATCCGTGCTGCGACCGCTGGACGCACAGGTTTCGAAGGCTGACTACGCGCTGAAGACACGCCCCCTGCTCGGTGCATCGTCTGCGGCGATCCCAAACGTTGGTCGGCCGGGCGACGGGATCAAGGGCGCCGATCTGGGCTTCGCAGCCGCCCTGCCATTTGCCGAACCCTCTCGTTTGGCTCACCTTAGAACGATCGCTTTGTCCCCAGCGCTCCAGGAGCCCCATGCCGATCCCGCGTCTCAGCCCGACTCTTGCCTTCTTCCTCGCTGCCACCGGCGTATCGGCGCAGCGCCCGGCCCAGCCGGCTGCTCAGCCTGTCGTCGTCCGCGCTGCCCGCATGGTCGACGTCGTGTCCGGCCAGCTCGTGCGCGATGCGCGCGTCGTCATCGAGGGCGACCGGATCACGGCCGTCAACCCGGCGTCCCTGCCGTCGAACGCGCGCGTTCTCGATCTCGGCGATGTGACGCTGCTGCCCGGCTTCATCGACGCGCACACGCACCTGGCCGGCGAGATCGACGCGGACATGCGCCTTCGGCCGGTGACCGAGACCGAGGTCGACGCCGCGTACCGCGCAGCGCGCAACGGGCGCACCACGCTGATGGCCGGGTTCACCACCGTTCGCGATTATGGCGGCGATGTAACCGTCGCACTCGGCAAGGCCGTGGACCGCGGCGATGTGCCGGCGCCCCGCATCGTGCCGTCGCGCAATGCGCTCGGCATCACGGGCGGCCATTGCGACGCGACGGGCTACATCCCGGGTGTGCTCGAGGGCGGGCCCGACCGCGGCATCGCGAATGGCCCCTGGGAGGTGGTCCAGGCGGTTCGCCAGCAGATCAAGTACGGCGCACAGGTCATCAAGACGTGTGCGACCGCCGGCGTCCTGTCGATGGAAGGTCCGGTCGGCGCACAGCAGTACACGTACGAAGAGCTGAAGGCGATGGTCGACGAGGCCGCCCGCCACGACATGAAGGTCGCCGCGCACGCACACGGCACCGACGGCATCAAGGCTGCCGTGCGCGCCGGTGTCGCGTCCATCGAGCACGGCTCGGTCCTGGACGACGAAGCGATCGCTCTCATGAAGGAACGCGGCACCTACCTCGTGCCCACGACCTACCTCGCCGATCGCATCAACCTCGCGATCCTGCCGCCCCTCATCCGCGGCAAGGCCGAAACGGTGTTGCCGATCATGCGCGAGAGCCTGCGCAAGGCGATCGCGTCCGGCGTGCGTATCGCGTTCGGTACCGACGCCGGCGTCTTCCCACACGGCGAGAACGCGCGCGAGTTCGCCGTCTACGTCAAGCTCGGCATGTCACCACTCGATGCGTTGCGCACCGGGACCGTGAATGCTGCAGACTTGCTCGGCCGTGATGATCGCGGCGTCATCGCGCAGGGCAAACTCGCCGATCTCGTGGCCGTGCCCGGCAACCCGCTCGACGACATCACCGCGACCGAACGGGTCGTTTGGGTCATGCAGGGTGGCCGTGTCGTGAAGGAAAGCGGGCGCCCGGTCACCTGACGGCAGGGCCTCGGTGCGCCGGCAGGATGCGGCCGTGCTCGTCGCGGCGGGCGGATTCCTCCTCGCAGCGGCTGCCCTCGTCACACACCGACTCGGCTGGGCCGCCGCAGCCGGCAGCGTCGGGCTCCTCGCCGCGACGGCGGCACGCGCGTGGAGCCGGAGCCGCCCGGGTCCCATGTCGCACGCGCTCCGCTGGTCCCTGCACCTGCCACGCGGGCCTCACTCGCCCGCTCGCCTCCTGCGGATTCTCGATCCGCAGCCCGGACAAACCCTCCTCGAGGTCGGGCCCGGAATCGGGATCCACGCACTTCCCACGGCCGCCGCCATCGCTCCCGGCGGCGTCCTGCATGCCATCGACATCCAGCCCGCAATGGTCCACGACCTCGAACGACGGGCCGCCGGCGCCGGGATCCGGAACATCGTCGCGGTCCCCGGCGATGCCACGAAACTGGGCTACCCGAGCGCGACCTTCGATGCGATCGTCCTGATCACCGTGCTCGGCGAAATCCCGGACCCCCGCGCGGCTCTCGCGGAGTTTCGCCGTGTCATCCGGCCAGGTGGCCGACTCGTCATCGGAGAAATGATGATCGATCCGGACTTCGTCTCGATTCGCGAGCTGCGAGCACTGGCGGGTGCCGCCGGCTTCGCGCTGGACCATGTCGCCGGCCCGCGCTTCGCGTACCTCGCATGCTTCCGGCCGGCGCCGTGACATCACGCACCTTCGTAGGCACCGCGGCGTTGGGCGCCGCGCTGCTCATCCTCCCGGCAACGGGCACGGCGCAGAACGGTCTCGTCTTCAACGGGCGCGCAGCGGAAACGGCCGTCGCGCCGCCCCGCGTCGAAAACGAGGCCATCGTCG
>JBFJPA010000446.1:0-4070 GCA_041617355.1 Longimicrobiales bacterium | reverse complement strand
GCGTTCGACCGCTTCGGCATCCCGTTCGAGCTGATCTACAAGGAGCAGGTCGTGGCCGGTGACCTGCGCGGCAGGTACGACGTGATCGTGATGGCCGCGCAGAACATCTCGCGGACGGCCGTTATGGCGGAGCCGGCCGAGCGGCCGCAGCCGTACCAGCAGAGCGAGAAGTACAGGTTCCTGGGCGTGTACGGCTCGACGGCCGACATGTCGGGCGGCTTCGGCGAGCCGGGCGTGAAGGCATTCGAAACGTTTCTCGAGGGCGGCGGCACGCTCATCGCCGCAGGCAACGCGGTGCGTTTCCCGATCGACTTCGGCTTCGCCCGCACCGTCGACACCGAATCACCGGCCGGCGTGAATGCGCAGAAGCCGCTCCTGCGTGCGAAGATCGCACGCATGGAGCATCCCGTGTTCTACGGCCATGAAGACAGCATCATGCCGATCAAGTACGTGCAGGGCGCCCAGGTCTTCCGCGTGGGCTCGGCCGACGAGGATCGCGTGCTGGCCCGTTACGAAGGCGGCGCCCGGTCCGTGCTGAGCGGGATGATGGAAGGTGCGGACGCGATCACGAACCGCGCGTTCGCCATCGACGTGCCCAACGCGCACATGGGCAACGGCCGCGTGTTCATGTTCGCGAACAACCCCGTGTACCGCTGGCAGAACCACGGCGAGTTCAACATGGTGTTCAACGCGATCCTGAACTGGAACGACCATCCGCGGCCGGCCGAACCGGCCACGGACGGGGACGGCGGCGCTAGTGCGCGGTCGCGTGGTCGGTGAACACGGTCTCGCCCTTGACGAACCACGAGACGCCGAACGCCCACAGCGCGGCGGACTCGAGCCAGAACACGGGCTGCAGTGAGGCGAGCCCGGCCGCGCCGGGCAGCAGCGCGTAGAGCGCGATCAGTGCGATGCACGCGAGCATGATCACGCCGCAGGCCTTGTAGATCCGGTTGCGCAGCCGCTTGCGCGGCGTGGGCGGCTGCGCCGGGTCCGTCTTCGTGAACAGGACGAGCGAGAAGTACGCCAGCACGAGGAAGAGCCCGGTCGCCGCCAGCCAGTGCACGGTCCGGATCGCGCTCGTGTCGCTCGTCGTCGGGAACAGCGCCACGGCGATCGCGAAGCCGCACGCCAGGTTGCCCGCCAGGTCATCCCTCCGGTCGTAGCCGCGATAGGCGAACAGGAACCAGCCGATGGCGAACAGCGTGCCGACCATGACATCGCGCATACCGGTGCCGTAGTACGCGCTGATCGACGGCTCGAGGCCGCGGCACCATCCCATCAGGATGCAGCCGAGGGCCAGGACGGGCGGCAGCAGCACGCCCATGGCGCCGACGGCGCGGCGCAGGGTCAGGTACGAGACGAGTGCGTCTTCCTCGTGCGGGCTTCCGTGCATGGCGCCTCCGTTCCCGGGCGCGCCGGCGCTGTCCGGCTCGTGCCGGCGCGGTGCGATCGTCGTTGTATTCACTCGGCGCCGGGGCGGCGCAAGTGTGACGTTCCGTCCCAACGATCGTTGAGCATCACTTCCGCCACGTGAGAAACCGCCGTTCCGGTTGCGTGCCGGGCGGCGGTTCGTCGCCCTCAAAATCGTCGAAATTCCGACTTTCGCAAGCGGTTGGACTCCCAGAGCAGTGTCGTCGTGTCCCGTTCCGGATACGGGAAGTGCCCGACAGGTCGGCGCAGCGTTGTCGAGCAGGTTTCAGGCGGCTGGTTGCGCGCGCCGCGCGGGTTCGCGGCGCCGCTTCGACTCGTGGCATCCGCTGCCGCGGGTGCATGCGAAAGGACCCACCATGCGCGTTCTGCGTTCTGCCCTGCGCGGGCTGATCATCATCCCGATCGTGGCGGGCTGCTCGGATGATCCGGAACCCCTCGAGCCGGTGAACGAGCCACCCGTCGTCCGTATCCTTCAACCCGCCGGCGGCGCCGCGTTTGTCCCCGGCGCCGTCGTCGACATCGTCTGGGAGGCCACGGACCCCGACGGCGACCCGGTGACGGTCAACCTGGACTTCGTTGCCGATTTCCAGCCTGGCGTCACCGCCATCGCGACGGCCCTGCCGGCCTCCGGCAGCCATCGCTGGACGACGCCGACCACGACGCTCTTCGGCGTCCGTGTGCGAGCCACGGCGACGGATGCCGGCGGCCTGCAGGGCGTAGCTGCATCGGCCGGCCCGAGCGCCATTGTGGCCCACTCCGAACGTGGCTACGTCACGAGCCTGACCTGCCGCGGTTGCCACACGACGAACTACAACGCTGTCCGTAACTCGGGACACCCGTACAAGATCAACAAGGTCGTGAATGCGCGTGCCCCGACGTACCCCGCGTTCGTGCCACCGCCGCCGGGGACGCCGGCGGGCTTCACGTGGAGCACCGTGTCGTACGTGATCGGCGGCTACGGCTACAAGACGCGCTTCATGGATCTGGAGGGCTACATCATCACGAACGGCTTCAACAAGGTGAACGCGCAGTACAACATGCCCCGGCCTGACCTGTCGCTGTCCGTGGCGAACGGCTCCTGGGGCAGCTACGAGGGGGGCGATCCGAAACGCAAGCCTTACACGTGCGGCGGCTGCCATACGACGGGCTGGCAGACCTTCGCCGAGAATGGCGGCCGGAACCAGGACGGGCTGCGCGGCATCCTGGGCACGTGGGAAGAGCCTGGCGTGAGCTGTGAGGCGTGTCACGGCCCGGGCGTCAAACACGTGGCGACGCAGAAGAAGGCGGACATCGACATCGACCGGAACGCGGAGTCCTGCGGCAGCTGCCATTTCAGGGACACGAATCACCGCATCCTGGCCTCGGGCGGGTTCATCCGGCACCACGAGCAGTACGATGAAATGATCGCCGCCGGCCACGCCGAGCAGAGCTGCACCGGCTGTCACGACCCGCACATCGGGACGCGCTACGGCAACGACTCCAGGGGCGGCATCAAGGTGACGTGTGTGAGCTGTCACGCGACGAAGACGAAGAACGCCCACCTCGTGCCGATCGCGTGCGAGAGCTGCCACATGCCGTTCGCGGCGCGCACGGCGGTGTCGCAGCAGACGTATGCCGCGGACATCCGGTCGCACATCATCAAGGTGAATCCGGATCCGGTGGACCGCAGCGCGATGTTCTACACGGAGGATGGCGTGACCTACGCACGCGGATTCCTCACGCTCGACTTCGCGTGCTGGGGCTGTCACAGGAACCCGGACACGGGTATCGGCGGGACGGTCAGCCCGCGCAGCCTGGCGGAGCTGTCCTTCAAGGCGAAGAACATCCACACGAAGCCTTGACCGGGGAAGGCAGCGCGGGATCGAGGATCGCATGACCAGGCTCGGCGCAGGCATCATCCTGGCGGCCGTCGCCCTTCTGGCCGTTTGCCGCGGCCCGGTCATCGAGGCCGCCGACGCGGAGGAGCGGGACGGCATCCTGCTCCTCCGCGCGAGCGGTGAGCCGTTCTCGGGCACGCTCGTTCAGCGCGACAGCGGCGGCGCCATTCTGATCGAAACCCGGTATCGCGACGGGCTCCGTCACGGCATGCGCCGAAGCCGGGACGCGTCCGGCCACCTGCGGCGGCGGGACCGCTTCGAGGCGGGCGAGGCCTCCGGGCTGCGGGAGGAGTGGGACGAGGAGGGCCGGCGCGTGCTCGCGCAGGACATGGCCGAGGGTCGGCCGAACGGGCGCACCGAGACGTGGTACGCGAGCGGGGCGCGACAGAGCGAGGCCGGCTTCCGTGCGGGTGCGCTCGATGGCGAGCGGAGACAGTGGCACGAGAACGGTGCGCTCGCCTCGCGGGAGCCCTACGTGCGCGGGTTCCTCCACGGGACGGCCGAGTACTGGCACGACAACGGCCAGCCTGCGGGACGCTCGGAGTGGGACATGGGGAAGCCGACGGGGTCATTCCATCGCTGGTTCCCGGACGGCACGCGCGAGACCGAGGGCCGGTACGAGGACGGCGAGCTGGTCCTGCTCCGGCTGTGGAACGAACTTGGCGAAGCGCTGCCTTCCGGGTTGTTCCGCGACCCGACGTCCTGAACTTCGCAGTTCCACCCCACCCGGTTGACCCTTCCGGATCGCTTTCTTACGTT
>JBFJPA010000445.1:0-4093 GCA_041617355.1 Longimicrobiales bacterium | reverse complement strand
GGCGATCGGTCGCTCGACTTCGCGTACCGCCTCTACCTCGGACACGGTGTGACGACGATCCGCGATGCGGGCACCGGCGCGGGCCTCGACGTGCTCACGGCGCAGCGTCGATCGAGTGACGCGAATGGCATCGTGGCGCCTCGTCTGGTCCTCTGCCAGCGGTGGCCCCTGCCGCTGCGGGCGTGGGACGTCGGACACACGCCCGAGAACGCACGTGCCATGGTCCAGCAGTTCCGCCAGCTCGGCGCCGACTGCATCAAGGTCAGCAAGAGCCCGGGACAGTACCCGGACGTGCTGGCCGCCATCGTCGATGAGGGACGAAAGTTGGGTATGCCGACGATGGTCGACCTCAAGGTGTCGGAGACGGACGCGCGCGTGGCGTCGGAGGCCGGCGTCGCCAGCATCGAGCACTGGTACGGCATTCCGGATGCCGCGCTGAACGGCTCACAGAGTTTCCCGGGCGACTACAATTACTGGGACGAGCTGGACCGATTCCGCTGGGCCGGCCACCTGTGGGCCGAAGCGGACCGGCAGCCAGACCGACTGCGCGCCGTGCTCGAGACGATGGTCGCGCACGGGACCGGCTGGAATCCGACCATGGTCGTCTACGAAAAGAACCGCGACCTCGCACGCGCCGTCACCATGCCATGGCGCGAGACGCTCGCCCACCCCTACGTCCTCGACGAGTACCCGGACTCGAGCGTGCACGGAGCGTACCATCACGAGTGGAAGACGTCCGACGAGATCGCGTGGCGGCAGAACTTCTCGATCTGGATGCGGTACGTGCGGGAGTTTCACCGGATGGGTGGCCTGCTCACCGTCGGCAGCGACGAGGGCGAAGTGGGCGGGCTCGCCCTGATCCGCGAGCTCGAGCTGCTCCAGGAGGCGGGCATTCACCCCATCGACATTATCAAACTGGCGACGACGAATGCCGCGCAGGTGCTCGGTTTCAAGGACCACTGCGGCGTTCGTGTCGGTTGCATCGCCGACCTGGCCGTCGTGAACGGGAACCCGATCGACAACTTCAAGGTGATGTATGGTCGCGGCTACGGCTTTACCGGAACCATGCGGCCCGAGGAGCGTGCCAAACACGGCGGCGTGAAGTGGACGATCAAGGATGGCATCGTCTTCGATGCACAGGCACTGTTGCGCGAGGCGGAATGGTACGTCCAGCAGGAGAAAGCACGCCTCGGTTGGGGACGCGTCGTTTCGTCGCGTTGATCAACCCGCGACGTCGAGCTGGCGGGCCCGAGTCCAGGTCGGCCTGGCTATCATGGTTGAGAATGACCGTCGTCGGCGTCGGCATGGACGGAAAGGTCAGGACATCGATGCGCGAAACGGTGTTGGCACTGCTCGTGGTGCTGCTGGCGAGCGCCGCCGCGGAGGCGCAGAGCGTGCGCGGCCGCGTGGTGGACGACGGATCGCGGCAGGGCGTGCGTGACGCCGTCGTTTCACTGCTCGACTCCGCGGGCGCGGTTCTCTCGACGACGGAGACTGACGCGAACGGGTTCTTCTTGCTCCGGGCGCGATCGGCCGGTGTGTACGGGCTGACAGTCCTTCGCATCGGGTACGGGGAGCACCGCGGCGACGTGCGTCTCGGCGAGGGCGAGCGAACGATACCGGCGATCGTGCTGAAGTCCGAGGCGATCCCGCTGGATCCCGTGCGTGCAGAGGCGCGCGCCCAGCGAGGCGGTGCGGCACCGGCGGGCATGCAGCGGCCGTCCCACATCCTGGCCGGCGAACGGATGGCGATGCTGGAACGGCAGGGAGGGCGGCTCATCAGCGCGGTGCGCGACATCGGCAGCCTTCGGGTTCGCGAGTGGACGGAGCGGGACGGCCGGGCCCGCACGTGCGTGGAATCGATCCGCGCCATTCCGATGGGCCTGCAGCCGAGTCAGGGAGGGCAGGACCGTCGCTTCGGCGGCGGTTCCGACTCGAACTGCCAGTGGGTCGCCATCGTCGTGGATGGCATCGTTCTGGACGGCGACAAGGAGCGCACGTTCCGCAACCTGTATCTGGCCGATTACGAGAGCCTGGAATACCTGCCGCCGGCCGAGGCGGGCCAGTTGTACGGGATGGAAGCGTCGGCGGCCGGCGCACTCGTGCTCTGGTCGCGCGGACGTGGACCGCACATCAGCGAGGCACGCAACCGCCGCTGACGCGCGCGTCGAGCTCAGTCCGCAGCGGCCGGCCGCGTTTCCCGAATCTGCAGCAGCAGGTTACGCACGCGCTCCGGTGGCGCGGGTGTGAGCAGGCTGACCAGCACCGTGACGCCGAAGTTCAGCAACATCCCTACCGCACCGATACCCTGCGCGCCGATGCCCCAGAGCGAGCCGATGAGCGGCTCTGGAGTGCCGAAGATCTGCGGGCTCCGGTTCAAGACGATGAACGTCGCCGTGAAGAGCAGGCCGGCAACCATACCGGCGATCGCGCCCTGCGAGGTCGTGCGCGACCAGAAGATGCCGAGCACGAGGATGGGGAAGAAGCTGGAGGCGGCGAGGCCGAACGCGAAGGCCACGACCTCGGCGACGAAGCCCGGTGGCCGGATGCCGAAGTACGCCGCGACGATGACGGCCAGACCGATCACGATGCGACCGACCTTGAGGCGTTCTTCGTCGGAGGATTGTGGCCGGAGGATCTGGCCGTAGATGTCGTGCGCGATGGAGCTGCTGATGACGAGCAGCAGGCCGGACGCCGTCGACAGTGCGGCAGCCAGGCCGCCGGCCGCGACCAGCGCGATGACGAAGGGCGTCAGACTCGCGATCTCCGGAAGCGCGAGCACGATGATGTCGCGATCGATGCTGGCTGGCAGGCCGGCGGCGCCGAACAGCTCTGCCGCCTGCATGATGCCGTCCGCATTCGCGTCCTGCAGCGTGATCAGGCCCGTGCGCATCCAGTTGGCCACCCACTCCGTCGCCGCCACGGTCTCGACCGGTTGATTCGCCAGCGTGCTGAGCATGAAGAACTTGGCGAACACCGCGACGGCGGGCGCCGTCGTGTAGAGCAGCGCGATGAAGAGCAACGCCCAGCCGGCGCTCCAGCGGGCAGCGCTGACCGAACGTACGGTATAGAAGCGTACGATGACGTGTGGCAATCCGGCGGTGCCGACCATGAGGGCGACGGTGATGGCCAGCACGTTGATCTTCGAGAAGCTCGTGAACGGCTCGCTGAAGACGGCCAGGCCCAGCTCCTGCGAGAGGCCGTCGAGGCGGGGCAACACGCCGGAGATCGCGATCTGCGGGATCGGTATGCCGGTCAGGACGAACGCGATGGCCACGGCCGGCAGCAGGTACGCGAAGATCAGCACGCAGTACTGCGCGACCTGTGTGTACGTGATGCCTTTCATCCCGCCCCACACGGCGTAGAGCGCGACGATCACCATGCCGATCAGCACGCCTACCTCGACGCTCACGCCGACGAAGCGGGAGAAGACGACGCCCACCCCGCGCATCTGTCCGGCGACATACGTGAAGCTGATGAAGACGGCGGCAATGACGGCGACGACGCGCGCAGTGTTGGAGTAGTAGCGCGCAGCTACGAAGTCGGGGACCGTGTACCAGCCGAAGCGGCGCAGGAACGGAGCGAGCAGCAGGGCGAGCAACACGTAGCCGCCGGTCCAGCCCATGATGTACACGCTACCGTCGGCGCCGAGGAAAGCGATCAGGCCCGCCATCGAAATGAAGCTGGCCGCACTCATCCAGTCGGCCGCCGTGGCCATGCCGTTCGCCACGGCGGAGACGCCTCGGCCGGCCACGTAGAACCCCTCGGTCGTTCGAACGCGGCTCCAGATCGCAATGCCGATGTAGAGGGCGAACGACAGTGAGATCGTGATGAACGTCCAGGTTTGGACCGACATCAGCGCCCACTCCGCTCGGCGCGATCCGCCAGGAAGGCGTACAGGAAGATCAGCACGACGAACACGTAGATCGCGCCCTGCAGCGAAATCCAGAACCCGAGCGGCAGGCCGCCGAAGCGCACCGCGTTGATCCGATCGACGAGGAGGATTCCCAGTACCGGGCCCGCCGTGAACCACACGGCGAGGAGCAGGAAGGTGCGACGCAGGTTGCGCTTCCAGCGCGCGCGCGCGGCGGCC
>JBFJPA010000444.1:0-4097 GCA_041617355.1 Longimicrobiales bacterium | reverse complement strand
TGGACAGGCTGACCAGGACGCCCAGGCCGGACGAATCGATGTAGGCGGTGCCTTCGAAATCGATCAGGAATTTGCGCGCGCCCGACTCCAGCTCATCGAGGGCCCGCTGCTTCAGTTCCTGGCGGTTACCCACGATCAGTTGGCCCTTCACGTCGATCACGGTGACGTCGCCCTGCTTACGCACGCTGAAGGTCATCGCTCCTCCCGGTTTTCTATGCCCTCGGCAGCGCCGCGGCGGGCGGAAGATGGGCGCTTTTTCCGCCTCACGCCAGCAGTGCCGTAATGCAGGCGGCGTGGACGATGTCCTCGGCGGTGGCGCCGCGCGACAGGTCGTTACAGGGCCGGGCCAGTCCTTGCAGGATCGGCCCGATCGCCACCGCGCCCGCCAGCCGTTGCACGAGCTTGTAGGCGATGTTCCCGGCATCCAGATCCGGGAACACGAGCACGTTCGCCCGACCGGCGATCGCGGAACCCGGCGCCTTGCGGGCGCCCACGTCCGGCATCAAGGCAGCGTCCGCCTGCAGCTCGCCATCGGCCGGCGTGTCCGGTGCGCACGCACGGAATCGCTCGAACGCCTCCCGTACCCGATCGACTTCCGGTCCGGACGCGCTTCCCTTCGTCGAATACGAAAGGAACGCGACCCGCGGTGTGTCGCCCACGATCCGCCGCCTGGCGGCCGCGGCGGCGACCGCGATGTCGGCCAGCTGTGCCGGGCCGGGGTTCGGCACGACGCCGGCATCCGTAAACGTCAGCACCTCGGGGCCGGACCCGCGGAAGTCGCCCACGGCCATATAGAACGACGAGGAGACCGTTTGGATTCCCGGTGCCGGGCCGACCGCCCACAGCGCCGCACGCAGGACGTCGGGCGTCGAGTGCACGGCGCCGGCTACACTGCCGTCCGCTTCCCCCTTCGCAACCAGGAGCGCCGCGAACCAGAGCGGCTCCCGCACGAGCGCACGGGCCTGCTCGGGCGAGAGGCCCTTGTCGCGGCGCCGCGCGAGCAGGAGATCGGCGAGATCGTTGGCGCGTGCATCGTTGCGTGGATCGATGATGGTGATCGCGTGGTCGGGCGCGTCCCGCTCGCCCAGCGCATCCGCCAGCGCTTCGGCGTCGCCCAGGAGGAGGGGCCGGCACAGCTCCTCGCGGGCCAGCACCGCTGCCGCGTCCAGTGTGCGCGGATCGCCGGCCTCCGGTAGAACGATGGTGCGTGCCGCCAAGCGCGCGCGGCGGTGAAGGTCGGCGAGGAAGTCGGTCACCGGGCCATCGACGGGAATCGCTCGAGCAGTGCGGCGTGCACATCACTCGAGACGAAGCGGCGAACGTCGCCGTTCAGCGAAGCGATCTCGCGAATCAGCGACGCCGACAGGTAGGAGTACCGTTCGTCGGGTGCGAGAAACACGGTCTCCACGTCCGGCCAGAGGTGCCGGTTCATGAGCGCCATCTGGAACTCGTACTCGAAATCCGATACGGCGCGCAGGCCACGGATGATGAGGCGCGCGTTGATGCGCTTCGCGAAGTCGACCAGGAGTCCCTCGAAATCCATGATTCGGACCCGCGGCTCGTCATGGAACACGCGCTCCATGAGGCGCTTTCGCTCGGCGATGCTGAACAGGCCGTCCTTCGGCTGCGTGCGACGGTGCGCGACGGCGACGATGATCTCGTCGCAGAAATGCAGAGCTCGCCGGACGATGTCTTCGTGCCCCCGCGTGATCGGGTCAAACGAGCCGGGATAGATGGCCGTGCGTGTATCGGTCATTCCGGTGCCGGGATGGAGGTCAGCGCGGTGTCGCCGTAGCGACGGGTTCGCATGCCGGGCAGCGCGGGCAGGGCTTCCCTGACGCCGTGCTCGACCCAGAGCCACGTCGCAAAGGGCGTATTGGCGAACGCTTCCGCAAGGCGCGTCGCCAAACCCGACGCATAGGGCGGATCGGCGAGGGCAACGTCGAACGCGTGCGGCTGGAGCGCCGCGACGAAGGTCAGGGCGTCGGCTCGCGCGACCTCGCAGTCCGCTTGTGCGCCGAGGGCGTCCACGTTGGCGCGGAGTGCGTCGATCGCCGGCCGGCCATTCTCCACGAAGGTGACGCGGGCGGCGCCTCGCGACAGCGCCTCGAGGCCGAGCGCGCCGGACCCGGCGAACAGGTCCAGAACCGTGCTGCCCGGCAGGTCGAACTGGAGCGCGCTCATCCAGGCCTCTCGGACCCGGTCGGTCGTCGGCCTCGTCTTCCGGCCGGGTGGCGAGCGCAGTGTGCGCCCGCGCCAGCGGCCCGCAATGATCCTCATGCCGCCGGTCGCGTATCGACCAGGCGCGCCTGAATGGTGCGCCGGCCGCGGTAGCGGTTCTCCTGGAGCTGGAACGCGACGTCGATGGCATCGATGCCCGGCCGCAGGGCGCCCAGCCGATCCGCCAGGCCGAATCCGATCGCGGCCAGTCGCGCGCCGTTCTGCTCGAGCAGCAAGCGAACGTGGCCTTCGCCCACGGGGCGAGGCGGTGCCGCCAGGCGCACGTCACGCGCCACGAAGGTCGGTGCCGGATTGCCGATGCCGAACGGTCCGAAATGGCGTAGCAGCGACACGAGCGGATCGCGCGCCTCCGCCAGGCTCAGCTCGAGGTCCAGACTGACCACCGCGGAGAGCTGGTCGTCACGCAGCACGTCGCGGGCATGCGCGTCGAACGCCTCCCGGAACGCACCAATCTGCGCTGGCAGGATCTCGAGACCCGCCGCCTGGCGGTGGCCGCCGAACCGTTCCAGCAACGGCGCACACGACCGGATGGCGTCGTACAGGTGGAACCCCGGAACCGACCGGCCGCTGCCACGGCCGCGGCCGATCGATTCGTCGATCGCGATCAGTACGGTCGGCCGGTGCACCCGCTCGACGACGCGCGATGCGACGATCCCGATCACGCCCGCATGCCAGCGCGGCGAAGCCAGCACGACGCCGCGCGAACGGTCCGCGTCGTAATCGGCTTCGAGCATGTCGAGCGCCTCACGCAAGGTCTCGCGGTCGACGGCGCGACGCGTTCGGTTTTCCGCCTCCGTCGTCTGCGCCAGCGACAGGACCGTCGCTTCATCCTCTGCCAGGAGCAGCCGCAGCCCCCGCTCGGCCGCGCCCATGCGGCCCACCGCGTTGATGCGCGGCGCGATAACGTGACTCACCTGTCCCGCGGCGATCGGCCGCGTCGTGTCGATGCCGGCCGTCTGAAGCAGTGCGGCCAGGCCGGGATTGCGCGTCTGAGCGAGCACGCGAAGCCCGTACGCGGTGAGGATACGGTTCTCGCCCGCAAGGGGCGCGAGATCCGCGATCGTCGCGACCGCCACGAGGTCGAGCCGCCAGCGCAACGCCTCGGCATCGCCGCCCAGGACTTCCACGAGCGCCTGGCTCAGCTTCCAGGCGACACCGACGCCCGCCAGACCCTTGAACGGATAGGTGCAATCTCGACGGTTCGGATTGACGAGTGCGACGGCATCGGGCAGAACGTCGCCCGGCGTGTGGTGATCCGTGACGATGACGTCGATCCCCGCCGTCTTCGCCGCGGCGACGGCGTCAATCGCGACCGTTCCACAATCCGCGGTGATGATAAGCCGTGCACCGGCCTCGGCGGCCGCGCGCAGACCGGCCGGTCCGAGGTCGTATCCATCGGACATGCGATGTGGCACGAACGGCGTGACCCGACCGCCCAGCTCCGCGAGCGTGCGCGTCAGCAGCGCCGTCGAGCAGATGCCATCCACATCGTAATCGCCATGGACGAGGATTCCCTCGCCCGCTCGCACCGCCCGGACGATGCGGTCTACGGCGTCGGCCAGGCCGGCGAGCCCCCACGGCGCGTGCAGACCTTCCAGTCGCGGCTTCAGAAACGCCCGGGCCTCCTCGACATCGCGCTGTCCGCGCAGGACCAGGATGCGACTCAGTGGCGTCGGCAGGTTGAGCGCCGCCGACAGCGACTCGGACGCGGCCGTCAGGTCTTCGATCTCGGCTCTGGATTCCCAGCGTCGCGGCGGTGGCGCGAGCCGGGAGCGTGGTGGGTTGGTCGTGCTCATGGACGGGCAAGGTGGCGAGGAACGCCGGACTTCCGCCACCCCAGGGCGTGTCGACCCGGG
>JBFJPA010000443.1:0-4141 GCA_041617355.1 Longimicrobiales bacterium | reverse complement strand
TCGGTGGCGGTGCAAATGCGGGGGCGATGTTAGGTGGAGGGAAGGGGGCTGTCAACGAACGGCAGGGCAGAGGGAGAGGGAGAGGGACAGGGTGAGGGAGAGGGTCGAGGGGATAGGGAGCCGCGGCGACTGAGGTCCGCGGCTCCCATTCCTTCTTGCGATTACGCCTTCATCAGGGAGGGCATGGCGATGCCGTCCTTGTTCACGGCTTCCATGTAGACGTTCGTGCTGACTTCACCGACCGAGCCTTCGACCAGGTCGCGCACGGCATCGGTCGATTCCGCTTCCCAGAGGCAGGTCGCGCGAGATCCATCTTTCGCGGGGATCGACTGGTGCAACTTCATCGTGTCGGGAATCTTCGTGTCCTGCACCGCGGCCCAGAACCGGTCACGGTCGTGGATGTTATGATGCACCAGGACGTACATGCGTGCCTCCCGTATGACGAGTTTAAAGGGTGTGCGACAATCTACTGTGCTCAGCCCGATTCCGCTCGCAAACGTCAGAAGGACAGCCTGTACGCCAGTCGGATCTCTCGCCCCGGCATTGGCGCGATATCCTTGAGTAGCGACACGTGGCTGCGCGCCTCGCTGTTGCCGAGGTTGCGGCCGCTCAGGATCAACTCGTGTACGGTACCGCCGGCGAAGAAGCGGTAGTTCGCCGTGACATCGAGCGTCGTATACCCATCGGTCGCGGTTTCGAAGTCCGCTACACGGTTCTGTGCAGCCGTGCGCATGGCGTTCGCGCGCACGCCCCACGCAGCGCCGTCCAGACGCAGTCCGGTGCTGAACCGAAACGGCGGGATGCGCGGCAGTGGCTGGTCATCGTCGCTCAGCGTGCCCCGTACCGCATCGGCCATCAGCTCCCAGGCGAGGTGGCTGGTGCCGGCGTGGTACAGCTCGATGTCGGCACGGCCCTCGAAGCCGACGAAGCTCGCGTCGCCCTGCGTGTACTGGAGCACGGGCAGCCCCTCGATCTCCGCGCCAGTGAAGCTGGGATAGATGAAGCGGTCGAAGCGGTTCACGAAGCCGGTCACCTCGCCTTCGACACGGCCGTGTGCGACGCGCAGCGTCAAGTCGAGGCTGGTGCCGACCTCCGTGTCGAGGTCGATGTCGCCGACCTCGAACGAACGCGTGGCGAGGTGCGGTCCGTTCGAAAACAGCTCCTCCGGCGACGGCAGCTTCACGGACCGCGCGCCGTGCGCCGAGACCGTGACGGCATCGGACACTCCGTAGTTCACGCCGGCCGAGAAGGAGAACCCGTTGAAGGAACGGTCGACGCTGGCGCTCTGGTCCTCGGACGTCTGGCGTTCCCAGCGTGCGCCGATCTGGTAGCGCGCGGGCCCGCGGTCCATTTCTTCGAACACGAACAGTGCGACGCCGCGCGTGTCGTTCGGCGGCACGAACGCCTCTTCGCCGATCGCCTCGAAGTCGCGGCTCATCAGCTGGGCACCGAAGGCGCCGTGGATGCTGCCGCCAATGCGATGTTGTGCCTCGACGCGCAGCTCGCGGGCGTCGTTGCGAAAGATCGTGCCCGTCTCGTCGCCTTCCAGCTCGACGTGCTCGTAGTCGCTCACGCCGAGTCGCGCTTTGATGCCGCGCAGGAACCTACCGCTGAAGCGCCACGTGCCCTCGGCATCGAAGCGGCGCTGCTCCAGGTCGATGGCGACGGCTTCTTCCTCCGCGCCGTTTGCCTCATCGCCATGGGCCTCGCCGGGCACGCCGTACTTCGAGAACAGGCCAGAGACCGATGCGCCGAGGTAACCGTTGTCGCCGATCCACGACAGGCCGATCGCGCCGCGCTGCGTCTCGATCGCGCTGTTCTCGAGCACACCGCGTTCCTCACCTGGCGCCGCGCCGCCTTCATGATCGGCATCGGCGAAGCCGGGAATCGAATAGTCGCCGGTCTCGCGGAGCAGGCCGCCGAGGTGCCAGGCAATGCGGCCGAAGCCGCCGTTCAGCTCGAAGGCGCCGGTGCGCTCGTCGGACACCGACCCGAGCAGGCCACGGACTTCGCCGCGCACGGGCTGCGTCGGCATCTCGTCCGGCACGCGGTTGTCGATGACGTTGACGACGCCGCCGATGGCGGAGCTGCCGTAGAGCAGCGTGGCCGGTCCGCGCACGACCTCGATGCGCTCGGCGCTCTGCGGCTCCAGGCTGACGGCGTGGTCGGGGCTCGTGCTCGAAGCGTCGCCTGTGCCGACACCGCCCTCCAGAACACGGACGCGGTCACCGCCCAGGCCACGGATGATGGGACGGCTCGAGCCCGGCCCGAAATACGTCGCATTCACGCCGGGCTGATGGCGCAACGTCTCGCCGAGGCTCGGCTCGATGCGGCTTCGCAGCTCGCGCCCGCCGAGCACGTCGGCCGCCTGGTACAGCTCGGAGCGCCGCACCGCTTCCGGCCCGGCCGTGACCAGGATCTCTTCTCCGTGGAAGACCGGGTCCAGACGGAGCGTGACCTGGACGGCTGCGCCGGCCTCGACACGCACCCGCTCCGTGACGCGCCCGAAGCGAGGCTGATCCGCATCCAGGACGTACGCGCCCGGAGGCACCGCTTCGAACACGAAACTGCCGGACGCATCGGTCCGCACGAGTCGCGCGATCGAGACGATGCGGACCTCCGCATTCGCGACAGGCGCGCCCGCGCCGTCGGTCACGGTGCCCTGGATCTGGCCGGTCGACTGCGCGACCAGGGGCGACGCGAGGATCGTGGCCAGCAGTCCAGCCACCCGGCCGGCTGACCGAATCGCATACAATGACATCGGCTCTCCGAATCGTGTTTGGGCCTCACGGCGATCGCCGCGGACCACAGTTCCGTTGCCGCGCCATCGCCAATCGGCGATCAGCGTGCGGCGCGTCGATGGTTCAGACGGTGAACGGAGCTTCGATCGGAGGGGCGCGAGGGATGTTCGGCGAAAAGGCGGCCCTGCCGGGCCCGGCCAGGTCCGGTCGGTACGGGGCCGAGACCGCGATGGGCGACGAGCCGGCGGACCACGCGTGTCGCGCGATGCCCGGCAGCGCGTTCAGCCCGACGACACGGCAGATCTGGCAAAGAGCGTGCGCATGACCATAGCCGCACGCCGTGTCCCGCTCGGACTCGACGTGGGCCGTGCGCTCCTGGCCCGCTTCGAGAATCACATCCGCGAACGGAGCGACTCCCGCGACGAACAGGTGCAGCAGCAGAAGGACCAGGCGGCCCGATCGCATCAGGCCGGTCCGGTCCCCGGTCATAAGCTGCGTCGCCATGAGAGAGACGGTCGTGCCAATGCCGCCGGCTGTCAACCCGCCGGGACCGGTCCCGTCTCGAAAAGACCGAGCCGCCCTGCCGGCCCGGTCGCGTCGAGTGCCGACCGCCGGCGCAGCTCGACGCGAACCAGCTTCCAGCGGATCCCGTAGCGGTCGAAATGGAGCCGCGGACCCTCGTCCTCGAAATCAACGGCGAAGGTGTCCAGCCCCGTCCGATCGACCGTGTACTCGCGCGGCGACCAGCCCGCCTCGCCGTCCGGCCGATAACCCCGGGCAAGGGAGGCGATGGCGTCCGGGGTCACGAACGCGTCGATGAGGCGATCCCCGATCAATGCCGCGAACGCGCCGCCGAGCCGGGAAAGCGAGTCGTCCTCCCGGTCGGCGTCTTCACCGCCGAGCGCGTCGCGCATGTCGGTCTTCAGGCTCTCGCGCAGACGCGGAAAGTCGACGACGTCGGCGAGGGCGTCCCGATCTCCCGACGCGGCCGCGGTCCGCAGCCGCTCCATGGTCGTGGCCGGCGCGGTCGCGACGAGGCCAACGCCGGCAAGCACGAGCAGGATGAGTAACACGGTCAGCATCTTCATGGTTCGCTCCGATCATACCCCGCCGGTGCGGGCGGGCGTCCGAGGGCAGCCCGGACGCGCAGGGATTGAATTTCACGCGCCGCTTCCAGCTGATAAAGCGTGCGTTCCACGAGGTCGAGCGGCTCGGGCAGTGATTGAGGCTGCGACAGGATGTCGGTCAACACTTCGCGGAGCCGGTCGAGTCGTTCGTGCGGCGCCTCGTTCACGAGCACGAGCCGGACGACGCTGTCGCCGCCCCGCACGGCCGCGCACAACGCGCTCCCCACCAGCCAGGCGAACGAGCGTCGTGCCGCCCAATCGACACGCGCTTCG
>JBFJPA010000442.1:0-4173 GCA_041617355.1 Longimicrobiales bacterium | reverse complement strand
GGTGGTGACGGGCTATGGGCGGTCGATCCGGCAACGGGTCAAGCACGCGAGCTGGCTCGGATCGAAGGGTGGCGCATGCGCGGACTCGTGACGGCGACGTACGCGTCGCCGATGGCGTGGTCACTCGACGGCGGAAGGACGGTGTGGGTGTTCGCGCGGGAACGGGAAGGCGGACGCTCGGGCGTCTTCGCCGTGAATGTGGCGACGGGCGCGACCCGGCCTGTCCTGCGAGAAGCGCGTTCGCACAGCCACACGTTCAGCCACGCCGCGAGCGCGGCGACGGGCGACATCGTCTTCGTGTCCCGCGACCAGAAGCAACTCGACGAGCTGTGGGCCCTGGACACGAGGTCGGGCCGACTCAGGCAGGCATCCCGCATCAACAACACACTCGCGCGCTACGAGCTCGGTGACGCGCGCGTAATTCACTGGCGCGGAGCCAATGGCGATTCACTCGCCGGCGCACTGCTGCTGCCTCCCGGCTACCAGCCGGGCACGCGACTGCCGCTCGTCGTGTGGGTGTACGGCGGCGCGAACGGCTCCGCATCGGTGAGCCGGTTCGGGCTGTGGGGCTCGATGGCCACGTTCAACATGCACATCCTGGCGACGCGCGGGTATGCGGTGCTCTACCCCGATGCGCCCGTACGGACCGGCCGAATCACCGAAGATCTCGTGGCGACGGTGCTGCCGGGCGTCGACGCGGCGATTGCCCAGGGCTACGCCGATCCGGACCGATTGGCGCTCATGGGACAGAGCTACGGCTCGATCAACACGCTCGCCCTGCTCACGCGCACCGATCGCTTCAAAGCGGCCGTCATCACCGCAGCCGTGCTGCATCCCGATCTCTTCGCGGCGTACCTCACGAGCACCGGCTATTACGAAAAGGGCCAGGGCAACATGGGCGGCACGATCTGGGAGCACCCCGACCGGTATCGCGTGAATTCGCCGCTCTTCGATTTCCCTCGCATCACTACGCCGCTGCTGATCGGTCAGGGCGACCTCGATGGAGACCTCGTCCCATCGGAAGCGATCTTCACGGCGCTCGACCGTCTCGACAAACACGTCGAGTATCGCGTCTATCACGGCGAGAGCCATGTGATCAGCCGACGGGCGAACATCATCGATTTCTGGAACCGGCGCCTCGATTTCCTCGCCGAACACCTCGACCTGGTCGTCGATGCGGACGGCCGCGTGCGGCCACGGGCCGCGACGTAGGCGAAGACAACGACTGCAGGTTGCCGGCCGCACCTACGCCCGCGATCGACGCCTCCGTCAGATCCCGCATGCCGCCTCGGCTCAGTCCTGTCGCGGTGGATTCAGTGCGCTCGCCGCGAGCGATCGTGCATAATCGCGGACGTCGGCCGGCCACGCCGCCGCCGCCGCGTCGAAGTGTGCGGCATCGCCACGGAACAACGCACGCAGCGCTTCCTCGTAGCCCGGCAGGTCGCCGGCCACCGCCGACATGAACCGGTACGCGGCATCCTGCGACCGACGCACTCGTTCCTCCGGCTCGCCCACCTTCCTCGCCTGATCCACCAGCCGGCGCAACGCCGCGGACGCACCGCCCCGCTGCGTCGCGAGCCAGGCCCAGTGTCGCGGCAACAACGTGACTTCCTTCGATACGACACCCAGCCGCGGCCGGCCTCGCCCACGCCGTGCTTCGGGCCCGCCCGAAGGCGCCGGGGCCTCCATGGCCAGCACGCGCTCGCGCACATCCGACTCCGTGCCCTGCTGGCTCACGTCGACCACGCGCCCCGTCGCGTCACTGAAGATCAGCGGCAGGTCGTGGCCCTCCGCCAGCCACTCCCGCACGGCGAGCGCGACATCGATCAACGGGCCCCGCGCCAGGCAGCGCATGCCGGCGAACGCGGTGTACCCAGGCGATTGGGTCATGGGACAGTCTCCAGGCCAATTTATACCCGGGTAATATTGTGTCAGCTCGGACTTCGGTCAAGGGGCGCGGACCGCCGTCAGGCGGGCCCGTCACGCGGGCACTGCTGGCCGATTGGTGCCGCCGCCCGTATGGAGGACGGCACCCGCAGCCATCAGCGCAACGAGCGAGAGCGCGACGAGCACGCCGTCGTAGCCGCCGACGGCGAGGTAGAGCAGGCTCGCGCCGACGGGCGCGATGGCGCGCGCGACCGAGAGCGGTAAGGCGAGTGTGCCGCTGATCCTGCCGAAGCTCGCCGGTCCATAGAGCTCGGCGACGAGGGCTGCGCGTGCGGGCGTGATCGCGCCGAATCCGGCGCCGAAGAGCGCGACGAAGGCCCAGACGGTCCAGGTCGCGGTTCCAGCCAGGAGGATCAACGTTCCGACCGCCTGCAATGCGAAGATCACGGCGGTCACCTGCGAACGCGGCCAGCGTCCTCCCAGTGGCGTGAGGATGAGGCGTCCCGGCAATGCCATGAGTCCCACGCCACCCAGCACCGCGCCGGCGAACGTCGCATCGAAGCCCCGCTCGAGGAGCAGCGGGATGATGTGTACGACCAGCGCGGTCGTGAGCAGCGAACCGAACGAGAAGGCCAGCACGAGCAGACGAAAGGAGCGGCTTTTCACGGCATCGACCACCGGGGTGCTTGCGATGGCCGTGACGCCGTGGACCGGGTCGTCACCGTCGGGCTCCTGCCCGACATCGGACGGGTGTCTGCGCAGCAACAGCGCGTGCACGGGGATGGTCAGACCGGCGAGAATGAGGGCAAGGGAGATGAGGGCAGCGCGCCAGCCCTGCACCTCCACGAGCCAGGTCGCGAACGGCACGAAGACCACGCTGGCGAAGCCGCCCATGAACGTGAGCACGGTCAGCGCACGTCCGCGTCGGCGCGAGAACCAGGTCGCGAGCACGGCGAAGGCCGGTTCGTAGAACACGGCGGCCGACGCGATGCCGAGGCCGACCCAGATCGCGTAGAACGCCCAGAGTCGCTGCACGCCGGACCACGCCAGCAGCAGCAGCGTCGCCGCGATCGACCCGGCGGTCATGACGGCGCGCGCGCCATGGCGGTCCAGCCAGTGACCGATGGGGATGGCCGCGACGCCCGCGACCAGCGCCGCCAGCGAGAACGCTCCGGTCAGCGCGGTGCGTGACCACCCCAGCTCCGCTTCCATGGGCACGAGGAAAACCGGAAAGGCGTACGCGAGGATGCCATAGGAAACCGTCGCGGTCACTCCGAGCCCGACAACCAGAAGCCACCCGTAGTACAGGCGGGGCGGCGTGGCTGTCACGCGCAACACACAGCGGCGGTGGCGGGCTCGCGCACGGGCTTCGCTTTCGCTTGGCCAAAGCCGACCGCGACGTCGCCGGTCGAGCAACACGCGGAGCCGCCGAGATCCGTTTTGCACACGCCCGTCTCGGGAAGCACGAGCCGCACATCGCGCGCGCCTTCTTCGTCGCCGGTCAGCTTGCAGACGACCGAACGTACCTGCTCGTAGCCGGTCAACAGCAGGAAGGTCGGCGCGCGGCCGTAGCTCTTCATGCCGACGACATAGAAGTCCGGCTCCGGGTGGGCCAGCTCCGCCGCCCCGTGCGGATACACCGTGCCGCAACTGTGTACGTTCGGATCGATCAGCGGCGCGAGCCGAACCGGCGCCTCGAGCCACGGGTCCAGCTCCAGGCGCAGCTCGCGCGTGAGCGCGAGGTCGGGACGGAATCCCGTAGCGACCACCACCTGATCGACCGGCCCGATCACCTGCTCTCCTCCTTCCACGAGCATGCCGCGCTCCGTGTTCACGAGACGCGTCGTTCCGAAGCCGGTGACGAGCTGGATCCGACCGCGCTCCACGAGCTGGCGCAGCCGCTCGCCCAGACGGCCGCGCGCGCTCAGCCCGTCTCCGCTGCCACCGCCGTACATCTGGCCGACTGCGCGCCGACGGATGGCCCAGACGACGTCCGTCCCCGCCTCGCTCTCGGCGAGCTCGGCCAGATCCAGCAACGCGTTGAACGCGGAATGCCCGCTGCCCACGACCAGCGTGCGCCGCCCCGCGTAGCGCACGTGGTCGCGGCCCAGCGCATCCGGAATGCCATAATGAATCCGTGACGCCAGCACACCCTCGCCCTCCACGCGGGTCCCGCTGGATCCCATGGGGTTGGGTTGCTCCCACGTCCCCGACGCATCGATCACGGCCCGCGCCAGTACACGGTCCTCGCCGCCATCGGTGCGACGCACGATCAGCTCGAACGGC
>JBFJPA010000441.1:0-4185 GCA_041617355.1 Longimicrobiales bacterium | reverse complement strand
CTCGCTCTCGTGTGACAGCACCGACAGGTCGACGCCGGCGGCCGAGAGCGAGGTCGGTTCGACGCCCGCCTTGCGGAAGATGCTCATCATCCGCGCATGGGCGTACTGGACCTTGTAGACCGGATTCTTTTCGGAGTGATCGAGCGCGAGGTCCAGGTCGAACAGCATCTGCGTATCGCCGCGCCGCATCAGGAAGAAGTAGCGCGCGACATCGACCCCCACCATGTCCATCAGATCGCGCAGCGTGACGATGTTGCCGGCCCGCTTGCTGAGCTTGACCTCCTCCTGCCCGCGCATGAGCCGCACCATCTGCACGATCTCGACATCGAGAAAGCCCGGCAGCCCCAGGGCGCTCAGCGCGGCTTGCATGCGCGGCACGTAGCCATGGTGGTCGGCGCCCCACACGTTGATGGCGTGGCCGAAGCCGCGCGCCGCCTTGTCGCGATGGTAGGCGATGTCGGGCAGGAAGTAGGTGTAGGTCCCGTCACTCTTCACGAGCACACGGTCCTTGTCATCGCCGTGATCGGTCGTGCGTAGCCAGACGGCGCCCTCGGACCGATACGTCAGTCCGCGCTCATCCAGTACCTGCAGCGTCTGTTCGAGGCGGCCGGACCGATAGAGGTCGAGTTCCGAAGTCCAGACATCGAAGGTCACGCCGAAGTCGCGCAGGTCGCGATCCTGCTCAGCCTTCAATGCCGCACTGCCCCGCTCGCGAAAGAGGCGCAGCCGCTCGACATCCGGCAGTGCGCTCAGCTGGTCGCCGAGCTCCGCCGCGAAGCCGCGTGCCAGCTCGGTCACGTATTCGCCGTGGTATCCGCCGTCGGGCAGGGCGCACTCCCGGCCGCCCAGCTGGTGCCAGCGTGCGTCGATCGATTCAGCCAGGCGATCGATCTGGACGCCGGCGTCGTTGACGTAGAACTCGCGCGTCACGGTTTCGCCGCGCCATTCGAGAAGCGCGGCGATGGCGTCGCCGAGTGCGGCGCCGCGGCCGTGCGCGACGTGCAGGGGACCGGTCGGATTCGCGGACACGAATTCGACCATGGTGCGATGGCCGGCCCGCTCGGACGAGCGGCCGTACGCATCGGTCTTGTCGAGGACCTCCGCCAGCGTGGCGTACAACTGTTCGGCAGCCAGCCGGAAATTGATGAAGCCCGGACCGGCGACCTCGGCCGTGACCACACCTGCGGAGGCGAGGTCGAGGCGATCGACGATGGCGGCCGCGACCTCGCGCGGTGACCGCTTCAGACGGCCGCCCAGGACGAGGGCCAGATTGGTGGCCAGGTCGCCGTGCGAGGGATCGCGCGGCCGATCGAGCTGCACGGACGGGCGGTCGCTGCCGCCCAGCTCGGCCGCGATCCGCTCGAGCTGCCGGACCAGCGTGTCGGATGGCATTCTATTCGCCCGTCGATGCCGCCTTGGACGTGTCGCTCGACTTCTTCTCCGCGGCGGGCTTGGCAGCATCCTTGGCCTTGCCGTCACCCGACTCCGCGGCGGCTGCTTTCTTGTAGCTGTCGGCGCGATAGTCCGTGATGTAGAAGCCGGAGCCGCGGAAGAGCAGTCCGCCGCCCGCGGACAGCAGACGCTCCACCGGAGCGCCGCACGTGGGGCATACGCTCACGGGGGGCTCGGACATGCGTTGGAACTGCTCGAACTCGTGACCTTGATCGCAGCGGTACTCGTACGTCGGCATACGGTTTTCCTCGGTCGATTCAGAACCGGCGAAATCTAGGGCGTTCTCGTCGAGGCCGCTACGCCACGCCAGACGCCCCACCGTTGACGCAGCACATCGCTGATTTCACCCAGTGTCGCGGCTGCCTTGACGGCACGCACGAGCACGGGCAGCAGGTTGGCGTCGGACGCGGCTGCGTCGTCGATGGCGTCGAGCGCGGCACGGACTTCGGCGTCGTTCCGACGAGCGCGCAACGCCGCCAGCCGCTGCCGCTGGGTCCGTTCGAGATCGGCGTAGGCGGGCGCCTCGATGCGCGGGGGCGGCTCATCGACGCGCTGCGTGTTGATGCCGACGACCGGACGCTCGCCGCTCTCGACCGCGAGCTGGTGCCGGTATGCGGACGCGTGAATCTGCTCCTGCACCCACTCGATGGCGCGCGCGGCGCCGCCGCGCGACTCGACCTCGGCCAGCACGGCGACGGCCTTGGCCTCGATCGCGTCGGTCAGCGATTCGACGTACCAGCTTCCGCCGAGCGGGTCGACGGTGTTGGCGACACCGGATTCCGCAGCCAGCACCTGCTGCGTGCGCAGCGCGAGGCGCGCGGAGTCTTCGGTCGGCAGGGCGAGCGCTTCGTCGTAGGCATTGGTGTGCAGCGACTGCGTGCCGCCGAGCACGGCGGCGAGGGCTTGTACAGTCACCCGAACGACGTTGTTGAGGGGCTGCTGAGCCGTCAGCGTGGCGCCGCCGGTCTGCGTATGGAAGCGCAGGCGACAGGCATCGTCAGAGCCGCCGAAACGGTCGCGGACCAGCTTCGCCCAGAATCGCCTTGCGGCCCGAAACTTCGCGACCTCTTCGAAGAGATCGTTGTGGGCCGCGAAGAAGAAGGAGAGGCGGGGCGCGAACGTCTCGAGCGGCAGGCCCGCGCCGAGCGCACGCGTGACGTACTCGAGCGCATTGGCGAAGGTGAATGCGATCTCCTGTGCGGCGGTCGAGCCGGCTTCGCGAATGTGATAGCCGCTGATGGAGATCGGATTCCAACGCGGCGTTTCGGCAGCGCAGAACGCGAACGTGTCGGTGACCAGGCGGAGACTCGGATCGACCGGGTAAATGTAGGTGCCCCGCGCGATGTACTCCTTGAGCACGTCGTTCTGGAGAGTACCGGCGAGCGCGCTGCGGGGCGTGCCACGTTCGTCGGCGAGTGCGACGTAGAAGGCGAGGAGGATGGCCGCCGTGCTGTTGATGGTCATGGACACGGACACGCGGTCGAGCGGAATGTCCGCGAAGAGCGCACGCATGTCTTCGAGGGAAGCAATGGCCACGCCGACGCGACCGACCTCACCGTGCGCCATCGCGTGGTCGGAGTCGTATCCCATTTGCGTGGGCAGATCGAACGCGACGGAAAGGCCCGTCTGTCCGTGCTCGAGCAGGTAGCGGTAGCGCCGATTGGTATCCTGTGCAGTGCCGAAGCCGGCGTACTGGCGCATGGTCCAGAGGCGACCCCGATACATGGTCGGGTAGACACCGCGCGTGAACGGGAACGTCCCCGGGTAGCCGAGTCGGGAAGCGAGCTCGGCATCGACGTCAGCCTCGTCGTAGAGCCGGCCGATGTCGATATCGTCGGTCGTGGCGAATCGGGCAGCGCGCTCGGGATGCTCGCGCAATGCGTCGGCGAGTGTCTCTTGCTCCCAGCGGCGTCGGTCGCTCATGGCGCCTCGAACTCCACGAGCACGGTGCCCTTTTCGACGGCATCGCCGGGCGACGCGAGGATGCGCGACACGATGCCGCCACCATCGGCCCGCAGCTCGTTCTCCCTCTTCATGGCTTCCATGATGACGATTCCCTGCCCAGCCTGTACGGTCTGACCCGTCTCGACTTCGATGCGCAGGACGAGGCCGGGCATGGGTGCGCGCACGACGAGAGGTCCGCGCGACTGCCGCGTGCCCGACGTCATGTCGCGAATCGCGCGGGTCCGCTCATCGAGCGCTTCGGCGGTGAAGCGGTGGCCATCGATGCGAAGCGTCCACTGACCGCGAGGGCCGGCAGGCTCGGCCAGAAGCGGGTACGATCGGCCGTCCAGCAGCAGGTGCCGAAGCGGGCCATCCCCTGCGAGCCCGGCGACCGTTTCGCGGCCATCCACGGTGACGCGCCCGCCGTCCAGCACGTCGACCTCGAAGACGCGTTCGCCGATCGTCACGAAGTAACGCATGCGAGCTCCAGCACGGTTTCGACGTGCGCGGTTTGAGGGAACATGTCGAAGCAGCGAACGGATCGAATCTGGAAGCCCGGACCGATCCGGGCGACATCCCGCGCGAGCGTCGCCGGATCGCAGCTGACGTAAAGGAGGCGACGCGGCGGCGTCTCGCGCACGGCGGCACAGGCCAGCTCGTGCATGCCAGTGCGCGGAGGGTTCACGATCAGGAGGTCCGCGGGCAGTTCGGGGGCCAGGAGCTCCTCGACCCGTCCGACGGCGATGCGCGCCATCGGTGCCCTGGCCGCGGCCTCCGCTGCAGCGTCGG
>JBFJPA010000440.1:0-4195 GCA_041617355.1 Longimicrobiales bacterium | reverse complement strand
GTGCAGCGCGATGCCCGTGACGAGCGAGGTCTTCCCCATGCTGGGACGGGCCGCGATGATGACCAGGTCGCCTTTCTGGAACCCACCCGTCAACTCGTCGAGGTTGTAGAAGCCGGTCGCGACACCGGTGATCCCACCCTTCGCCGCCTGGAGCTGCTCGATTCGCTCAAAGGTCGGATAGAGGATCTTCTTGATCCAGACGAAGCCCTGCCGATCGTGCGACTGAGCAACGTGGAAGATCTTCTGCTCCGCTCCATCGAGCACTTCCTCGACCGTGCGCTCGCCCGGCTCGTACGAGTCACGGATAATGCTGGACGATGCCTCGATGAGTCGCCGCAGGAGCGCGCGCTCGCGGACGATGCGTGCGTGGTACTCGATGTTTGCCGCAGTCGGCACGGCGTCGAGCAACTCGCCGACGTATGGCATGCCGCCGGCGGCCTCGAGCTCATCCGTCTTCTTCAGCTCTTCCGTGAGAGTGACGGGGTCGACCACCTGGCCGCGGCGGAACAGTCGGACCATGGCGCGGAACACGCGCCGGTTGCCCTCGCGATAGAACATGGTGTCATCGACGACCTCGATCGCCTTCGCGACGGCATCGTTGTCGATGAGCATGCCGCCGAGCACGCTGACTTCGGCCTCGGGTGCCCACGGCGGTTGCCGGTCTGGACCCGGCAACGTGCTGACGTCCATCTCAAGCCTGCTCATCGAGAACTCGCCGTGCGAGCTGGAGGTCCTGCCAGGCCACGCGCACCATGTTGGGACTGCGCAGCAGATATGCCGGATGATATGAAACGACGACGGGTGTGCCACGGTACGTGTGGATGCGGCCGCGCAGCCGGCCGATGCTCTCTTCCGCGCCACACAGAACCTGCGCGGCGAACTTGCCGACTGCAAACAACACGCGCGGCGCGATCGCCTCCAGCTGGCCGTGCAGGTAGTTCGTCGTACAATGTTCGACTTCGTCGGCCAGCGGGTTTCGATTGTCGGGCGGCCGGCACTTCAGAACGTTGCAAATGTAGACTGCGTCGCGCGGCAATCCGATGGAGAGCAACATGAGGTCGAGCAGGCGGCCGGCACGACCGACGAAGGGACGCCCGGTCCGGTCTTCCTCCGCACCGGGCGCCTCGCCAACAACGACCAGGTCGGCCTGCGGATCGCCCTCACCGAAAACGACGTTCGTCCGCGTCGTGTGAAGGCGGCAAAGTGTGCAGGTGGCAGCGCGGCGACCGAGCGTGACCAGGGCCGCCGTATCGGAGGCGGATCCTGCTGGCGAGGCCGGGACTTCGCGCACGACCTGCGGCCCGCTTGCGTCGAGACGTCCGGCGAGCGCCTCCCGCAGGACCGATTCGTCGAGGGTCTCCAGGTACAGTTCCCGCCCGCCCAGCTCGGCCTGCTGACGAAGGTGACGCGCGAGCAAACGGGGATCCACGCTACTGCTCCGTTTCCAGGATACCCGCGACGTGATCCAGGATGTGCTCGGCGACTTCGGTCTTGGGCAGCGCGGGCAGCGCCACTTCCTTGCCGTCGCGCCCGATCAACGTGATGCGGTTCGTGTCGACTTCGAATCCGGCTCCGGGCGCGTTCGCCTCGTTCAGGACGATGAGGTCGAGCGCCTTTGCTTCGAGCTTGCGGCGCGCGTTGGCTTTGAGGTCATCGGTTTCGAGCGCGAAGCCGACCGCGATGAGGCCGGGCCGTCGAGCGTCGCGCGTAGTGACCAGGATGTCGGGCGTCTCGACCAGCTCGATCGAGTCGGGACGCCGGTCCTTCTTGATCTTCGATGCAGCCGGCGAGGCGGGCCGGAAGTCGGCCGGCGCGGCAGCCATGATGAGCACATCCGCGCGCGACAACGCGTGTCGTACGGCGAGCGCCATGGCCTCGGTCGTGTCGACGGGAGTGCATGAAGGGCCGGCCGGCGGCGGGAGTGTGGTCGGCCCATGAATCAACTGCACGTCCGCGCCGCGCCGCCAGGCCGCGGCCGCCAGCGCGAATCCCATGCGCCCCGATGACCGGTTCGTCAGGACGCGGACGGGGTCGACCGGCTCTCGCGTCGGACCGGCCGTAACGACGACGGACTTGCCGAAGAAGGGGCCGATCCCTTCGAGCGCACGGCCGATGTGTTCCACGATCGAGTCCGGGTCCTCCAGCCGCCCGGGCCCGCTGCCTTCACCGTACGCGAGCGCACCCGTGGCCGGCCCGATGATGCCGTAGCCGATCGCGCCCCGCAGATGCGCCGCGTTGCGCTGCGTTTGCGCGTGCGTCCACATCGCATCGTTCATGGCCGGGCAGACGAGCACCGGCGCACGGGTCGCGAGGAGGACAGCCGTGAGCAGATCATCGGCGCGGCCGGCGGCGGCCCGGGCGAGGAAGTCGGCGGTCGCGGGCGCGACGCAGACGACCTCGGCCCAACGCGCGAGACGGATGTGGTCCAGCGCGACGCCACTGGCGACGAGCTCGCTGTGCACCGGTCGTCCGGTGACGCCCTCGAACGTGACGGGCCCGACGAACTCCGCGGCCGAGCGCGTCAGGACCACCTCGACCTGGGCGCCCCGGCGAAGCAGCTCCCGAGCGAGGACGACGGCCTTGTAGGCGGCAATGCCACCGGTCACACCCAGCAGGACGCGACGGTCCTGCCACGGCCGCCGCGGCGCCGGCCCACCCGCCGCGGGAATCGTCCCGTCGGCCGGCGAGGCCACCGCGTCAGTCTCCCTTCCGGCGGCGCTTCACGAGGGTGAAATCGATCTCGCCCGCGGTCATCGTCTCCAGCGCGCGCGTTGTCAGCTTCTGCTCGGCAGCGGCGGGCACGGCCTCGCGCGGTATCGCGTTCAGCTCACGTGCGAATTTCGCCGCCACCAGCACGCCGAGATACTTGCTCCCGGTCTTGCCTGCGACCTGCTGCGGTGTGGTAACCTTCATGTCAGTCGCTCCTCTGGATCAACGCGTCCAGTCCATTGCGCAGTCGCAACAGCCGGTCCTCAATGCCGACCGCGCGACTGTAGCGATGTCGTTCGGCTCGCACGATCGCCTCGATCGTGCCGAGCGCGGTCTCCAAGTCATCATTCACGACGAGGTAGTCGAACTCGTCGACGGCGGCGAGTTCGATGCGTGCGGTCATGAGCCGGTGCCTCCGCTCGCTGTCGCTTTCACTGCCTCGCCGGAGCAGCCGTCGAACCAGCTCCTCGGACGACGGCGGCAGCACGAAGATCATGACCGCATCCGGCAAGGCGGCCCGAACCTGCCGCGCGCCCTGGAAATCGATGTCGAGCACGACGATCTGACCCGCGGCCAGCGCCTCGTTCACGCTGTGTCTCGGCGTGCCGTAGCGGCGGTCGTGCACGGCGGCCCATTCGAGCAGCTCACCGTCTTTCGTCATCCGATCGAACTCGGACTCGCTGACGTAGTAGTAGTCGACGCCTTCGCGCTCCTCCGGTCGCGGCGGCCGGGTCGTGGCCGAGATGGAGAAGACAATGTCTTCGTTGCGGGCCACGAGCGAGCGCGCGAGCGTGGTCTTGCCGGCACCGCTCGGGGCAGCGAGCACGATCGGGAACGGCCGCGGATCCATGCTCACTCGACGTTGTCGACCTGCTCGCGCAAGCGCTCGATTTCCTCCTTGATCGCGACGACCCGGTGCTCGATCGTCGCGTCGTTCGCTTTCGAGCCAATGGTGTTCGTTTCCCGATTCATTTCCTGCACCAGGAAGCCGAGCCGTTTGCCGACGGGCTCAGCGGCATGGGCGGCCAGCGATTCGCGAAACAGCTCGATATGCGATCGCAGCCGTACCAGCTCTTCGCTGATGTCCCACTTCTCGGCCAGGAACGCGATCTCGCGCGCGACGCGTTCCTCATCCATGCCGACGCCGTCCAGCAATTCGTTCACCACCCGGCGCATCCGGTCACGCTCGACGATAAGGCGCTCGGGCGCACGGCTCTCGATCGCAGCCATGGCGACCTCGATGGCGCGCAGCCGCTCCACGATGTCGGCCTCGAGGCGGAGGCCCTCCTGCTCGCGCATCGTGACGGCCGCGCGGGCGGCCGCGTCCGTCACGGCCTGCACGTCATCAACCGCGATTTCGACCTGCTCTTCCTCGCCCGTTACGAGGATGTCGCCGTATCGTGCGACCATGGAAACGTCGACATCGCCGGGCAAGGCGAGCCGCTCCTTCAGCTGAGTCAGCGCCCGCAGGTACTGCCGGGCCCGC
>JBFJPA010000439.1:0-4219 GCA_041617355.1 Longimicrobiales bacterium | reverse complement strand
TGGACCGAGCCGAGCGACTCGCCGTTGAAGGCGACCTGCGAACTCGTGGGCGACCAGTCCGGCGCCGAGTACTTCGCTCGCTCCGCAAACGGACTCAGCACGGTCGCCACGCCACCCGTCGCCGACGCCACGTAGATATGCTGCCGACCCGTGCGGCTCGACTCGAACGCGAAGCGCCGCCCGTCCGGCGACAGTGTCGGATGCAGGTTGTCCTGCGCACTGTTCGTGATCTGCCGCTGGACTCCCGTTCGCACGTCCATCGACTGGATCTCCGCGCCACCTTCCGGCCACGTCGCGAACAGGATGCGGGCGCCATCCGCAGAGTATTCGGGTGTCAGAATGAGGCCGAGGTCGCGATGTAGCTCGCGCGTCTCGCCCGTTCGTATGTCACGCTCGTACAACGCCCAGCCCTCGACCTGCCGGACGCTGTACACGATGCGGTCGCCATCCGGCGACCACGTCGGCGAATAGATCGAGACATCCAGGCCGAAAACCTGGCGCACGTCCTGCCCGTCGCTGTCCACCGTAAGCAGGTCATACGACCCGTTCGGATTCAGCCGGACGAACGCGATGCGCGACGCGGCCATACCCGGCTGGTCGAAGATCCAGCGCACGATCTGGTCGGACACGCGGTGCACGGCCATGCGGAAGTCAGACGACGTGCGCAGCGGCAGATCGAAATCGGCGCTGCGTTTGGCCACGCCGAAAACGATGTCGTGCAGCTGGAGTCGAATGCGGAAGCCGGTGGCGACCGCCGTCAGCTCGCCCGTGACGAGCCAGACGAGGTTCAATCGATTCCACTCGATATAGTCCGGTGCTCCGCGTGCGAGTGACGCCGGTACCGGCCGCATCTCGAAGCGGTCGGAGATGCGCAGGTCGTTCTCGATGATGGATCGGACCGAGACGGCGAGTGTGTCGAGGACAGTGGCTGCAGCGAACGGCCGGACGGCGAGCGCCGGGCGACCGCGGCTGCTGTAGCGCGTGGCCAGCGACACGCCGGGCGGCGGTCGCAGCGTGTCTTGCTGGGCCGCGGCGGGCGGGGCCGACGCCAGAACCAGCGCGGCCGCGGCGAGCCAACCGAGACGCGCGCGTCGACTCACGGACGCACGCCCCGACGCGTCTCGATTCGCATTGCCCGGCTCAACGGCCGCCAACCAGGCTCACGCCCGCGAGCTTCACGACTGCGGCGAGTGTCGTCTGGGCGGCATTGAAGCCGAGTCGGAAATCGGCGTCGGAGAAGCTCACGAACAGGTCCGTCGGCTGGTGCCAGTGCGGGTTGGCGCGATTGCCGGTCTCGTACAGGCGACGGTTCTCGCGCAGACTGACCGCTGCGACCAGATCCTGGAACGGCGCCGAATCCGTGTTGCTCATCGCGTTGCTCATCGCGGCCGGGTAGTCCGTCGCGAATTTCCGATTCGCGTTGAGCAGCTCAAGGGCGAGGGCGGCCGATTCCGCGGCCTTCTCGGAGTTGAGCTGGAATTCGATGTCGACATCCGCGTCGAGCGCCTGCTGCCAGGTCACGGGGTTGCCATGATCCCAGAGCATCATGTCGTGCTGGATCATGCCCAGCCAGCGTGGCTCGGGGTACCGACCGGAGCCCGCCGGGTCCTGCACGCCCTGCAGCGCCGCTCGCTGCTCCACATACGCGCGTGCCCCGTTCAGTCCCGTCTCCTCGTTGTTCCAGAGCGCGAATCGAATCGAGCGTGCAGAGCGCACCTCGGTCCCGGCCAGCACGCGCGCGATCTCCATGACCAGGGCCGTGCCCGACCCGTCGTCGTTCGCGGCCTCGCCGCCACCACGGCCATCCATGTGCGCGCCGAGGATGTACATCTCGCCCGGCACGTCCGCGCCGATCTTCGTCGCGTACACCTGCTCCCGTGGCTCGCCTCGGAACTCGTACTTCACGCGTTCCGTCGTGTAGCCCCAGCTGCGCAACTGCGCTTCGATCCAATCGACAGCGGCCGCGTTGCGCGGCGTGCCCTGTTCGCGATCGCCGAACTCCGTAAGCCCCTTGATCAACCCTTTGTAGCTGTCGAAGTCCAGGCGCGCGACGACGGCCTGCACCGCACTGTCCGCCGCCGTCAGCGGCACGCCACCGAGCACGCCGCGCAGATTGCGGCCGTCCTGTCCCCGCTGACCCTGTGCGACCGCCGTCGACGCGGTCAGCGCGCACAGCACCAACGCCGTCGCCACCAGCCATGACAGCCGGCCCCCACGGCGGCTTCGGTCCTGTCTCATTGATGTCCTCCCGGGAAGTGGGTCCTTCGGCCGCCTTCGAAATAGCGCGCGGGCGATGTCCCCGCCAGCAAGGCCGTAACGACCGGGGCGTCGCAGTGACCGGCGCGCATCATGGTTTCGGGTACGACGGCTCGTAGAGCTGCACGGTCACATCGCCCGGCATCCGGAAATGGGTGACGAGTCCATACCCCTGATCCGTGATGGGTCCCGTGAACTCGACGCCGCGAGATCGCAGTGCGCTCACCGTCCCTGCGATGTCATCGCAGTAGAACGAAATCGCGTGCGTGCCGGCGCGACCCCCTTCACGCTGCTCGGCCGGATGACAGCCCATGTCCGCCTCTGGCATGTCGAAGAGGAGCCACCCATCGCCCGCGTCCGACCACGGAAAGCCGAGCACGTCGCGCAAAAACGCCCGCGTCGCCTCCGCATCTGACGAATAGAACATCGTGTGCACACCGCGGATCATGACAACCTCGTTCGTTCGTCAGCCCTCTTTACTGGTCGCACAGCCTGGCAACTGCTCCGGCCGTTCGCGGGCAGCCGCACGCAGAAACGTCTCGACCGTCTCGCGGAACACATCCGGCACCGCCAGGTTGACCATGTGCCCGGCGTTCGGCACCACTCGCTTCGACGCGCCCGCAATGCAGGTCACCAGCGTGTCGGCGACTCGGTGCGTGTCGCCGAGATCGTGCTCGCCGACCACCACCAGCGTGGGCACGTCGATCTCCGACAACCGTTCGATCGCGGGCGGCGTCAGGACCTGCTCCGGGTTGCTTGCCTCCAGCCAGAGATCCGCGTTGTCCGCCACGATCGTACGCATCAACGTGTCACCCGCCGGATTCGTGGGAATCGCCATCAGCGGCGTCGCCGCCCAGCGTCGCGCCGCCTCCGACGCATCACCCGCCCGTACGGCCTCCATCACGGGTGCCAGCCAGGCGAAGCCGTCCTTCGGCACGTAGCCCGTCAGTCCCGGCGCCGCGAGCACGAGCTTCTCCACCCGGTCCGGGTGGCTCAACGTGAAGTCCACCGCGATCTGGGCGCCCGCCGAGAGACCCACCAGCGTCACCCTGCCCGCCCCCACGGCATCGAGGACATCCCTTAGGTCTTCGCGCGATGCGTACGGCCCCGTGAATCCCGCCGACCGTCCGTGTCCACGGAGGTCGTAGCGGACCACGCGGTACTCCCTCGCCAGCTCCTTCGCCTGCGGCTCCCACATCCGTCCGTCCAGACTGAATCCATGCAGCAGAACGACCCACGGCCCTTCCCCCGCCACCTCGTAGTACAGGCCCTCGGGGCTCGTGCCGGCCTCCCAGGCCGGCTCCGCAGCCGCGCACCCGGCCAGCACCAGTCCCATGAATGCGGCCCAGCCCGTTCGCATCTCGACCTCCGTCGCGCGGACCACCGGTCCCTGGTTATTTAGCCAAGCTAACAATCGAGGCCCGGCTGCCTCGCCGCAAGGACCCGGCTTCCGATCGCGCGGACCCTGCCGCGTGCCCCCGCGCATCAGCGGATCGTGTTTCACCCGGTCGCGAACCTGTACTGGCTGAACGACGGCGCGTTGCAGACGCTGACGGGCGAAGAGTACATCGCACGCTCGCCGGGCCGGCCCACCGCAAACGAGTCGCTGCGCAAGCGCTGGATCGAGGCCGTCGATGTGACCGGTGACGCGGCCGTCGGGAAGGTGGTACTCGATTACCCGGATGTGGTGATAACGGATTATTTCGCGCTGCTGAAAGTCGGCAGTGAGTGAAACATCGTGCACAAGATCTTCACACGTCAGCCAAAGCAATGACGCGGATATCAGGGTGCGCTCGGCTCCGCTTCAATCCCACCATCCGTGCAGGAACCAGCGACCGGCCGAAGCGTCCCGGAAGAGCCAGATCAACTGGCCATCGCCCGTGACACAGCGGAAGTATTCGCGTGCGTACGCGTCCTCCCACTGGCCGCCGGAGATCCGCTCGGGCCCGGCGGCCGTGACCAG
>JBFJPA010000438.1:0-4222 GCA_041617355.1 Longimicrobiales bacterium | reverse complement strand
CGAGGCCGGCGAGCACCACAAAGGCGGCAGCCGGGTGCCGCATCATCTCTGCCTCTCCACCGTTGCTCGCTCGCTCTCGATGTCAGCGGGTCCGTCCATCGTAGCGCAAGCCGCGAGTCCCTGCTCGTCCGACCGCCGCATTAGACTCAGGCAATCGAAAGGAGATCCGGCCATGCCAGCATCGAAACGACTGAGCCCGGCCATCGCGCTCGTATGGCTCGCCTCGAACCCGCTCTCGGCCCAGGAGCCGGCGGGGTGGGCCGGCGAGCCCGTCTTCTCCACCTTCTCGATCGCGGCCGTGGATCCCGAAACCGGAGAGAGCGGGGTCGCCGTCACCACCCGGGTCCCCTGCGTCGGCAACGCGGTGCCGCACGTCGGCGCCGGTATCGGTGCCGTCGCGACGCAGGCCTTTACCCGCGTCGAATACGGACCCGAGTTGCTTGACGCACTCCGCTCGGGCGAGTCGCCCGATGCCGCACTCCGGCGGCTGCTCGCGGCCGACACGATGGCGGACCGCCGGCAGGTCGGCGTCATCGCCATGAACGGGGCCTCGGCAACCCACACGGGAACCGGCACGACGCCATGGGCGGGCCATCTGGCGGGGCGCAATTTCGTGACCCAGGGCAATCTCCTGGTCGGGTCCCAGGTGCTGGAGGCCGTCGCGGCCAACTTCCAGGCGACCGACGGTAGCGGACGCCACCTCGCGGACCGACTGATCGAAGCGCTCGCGGCCGGACAGGCCGCTGGCGGCGATGCCCGGAAGGGTCGCCTGCAGTCGGCCGCCGTCGTCGTCGCCGATCCACGGGCCGGCCGCTCCCGCCGGCCCGATCGGGTCACCGCCGATATCAACGTTTGCGAACACGCCGAGCCGGTCGCCGAGTTGCGCCGTATCTACGAGACGATCTCAGAGACGCTCGGCTACCGGACCCTGCAGCAGTTCAGCGGCAACGACGTCTGGCAGCTCAAACTGCTGCTGCACGCGGCAGGCTACTATCGGGCCGGCGAAGCGCAGCTGAGCCGGGACGAAGGCGCGCTCGTGTACACGCCGGAGGCCGTCGCCGCCGTGGACGCGTTCCGCGCGGACCAGGGCCTGTCCGGGCCCTCGCTCGGCTCGCCGCCGGGTCTCGTCGATGCGGAAACGGTTCAGCGTCTCTGGATCGTCGTGGGTGCCGCAGGTCGGGCCGATGCCGTGCGCGCACTGATCCGAGAGGTCACCGCCGTGCGCCGCTAGCCAACGGGACCGCCTCTTCCGTGCCGATCTCCTCGCCGGGCTCGAGACCGAACCGCGTGCGCAGCGCACCGATCACGACGTAGGCGACCGGCGTATCCGATAGCGCGACGAGGACCTTGAAGAGGAAGCCGTTCTCGAGCAGGGCGGGGAAGCGCGACCATTCGATGACGCCCGTCGCACAGAGCAGCGTCAACACAGCGGCCGTATCCACGAACTGCGAGAAGATCGTGGACGCATTGTTGCGCAGCCAGAGGTGTTTGCCCTTCGTCAAGCGCTTCCAGAAGTGGAAGACGCGAATGTCGATGAACTGCGCCGTCAGGTAGGCCGTCATCGAGGCGAACACGGCAGGACCGAACAGCCCGAACACCTTCGTGAACTCGGCGTTGCTGACGGGTGACCACGTCGTCTGCTGCACGGCATCGGCCACGAGCACGATCGCCATCACGAAGAAACTGGCGAACAGGCCGGCGATGACCACCTGGTCCGCGCGCCGCCGGCCGTAGATCTCCGAGATGATGTCGGTCACCAGGAACGTGACCGGATAGGGCAGGATGCCGACCGAGATCTCGAACGTGTATAACCCGAACGGCGACCACGTGAAGAACTTCTGGAAGATCAGGTTGCTGGCGACCAGCGATGCAATGAAGACCGCGCCGAGCACCATGTAGATGCGCTCGGCCGCGTCGATCTGTCCGCGGCCCGCGACTGTCGTCGCCTTCGTCGCCAAATCGTCCTCCGCAGTTCGTACCGATCAGCCGCGGAACATGGTAGTGGGGGACACCCGACGCGGAAAGCTCACGCCGGCCACTATGTGTGCTCGACAGGTTCTTGCGGTGAGCGATGGAACGGCAGCAGGACTGCTCTTGATGCGAGGCTGATCATGGCGCTGTTTGCGAGGTCCGGTCCCGAGACGACCGCTGGCCATACCGATGACTGTCGGAGCAGGTGCATGGCTCGGGCAGTCACGCTGGCCCACGTCATGGCGTTCCTGATGGCGGCCCCCGCGGCCGCACAATCCGACCCGCCCACAACGCCGCCCGCCGACTGGGGTCCGACCGCCATCGACTACTCCAACGTGCCGTATCCGCATCCGGTCTCGTTTTTCCCTGTGCGCGTGTACGGCCAGGACTACCGCATGGCGTACATGGACGTGGCGCCCGCGGGTGCCGCGAACGGCCAGACCGTCGTCCTGTTTCACGGCATGAACTTCTTCGCCGCCGCCTTCGCACCGACCATCGAAGCGCTGCGCCAGGCGGGATTCCGCGTCCTCGCGATCGACCGGCTCGGCTACGGCCGTTCGTCCAAGCCGCTCATCCATTACAACCTGCACATCCCGGCGCGGAACACGAAGGCGTTGCTCGATCACCTCGGCATCGAGCGCGTCGCGATCGTCGGCCATTCGATGGGCGGCATGGTCGCGACCCGCTTCGCGTCCACCTATCCCGATATCACGTCGCACGTCGTCATGGTGAACCAGATCGGGCTGACCGACCCGCGGCCGGGCCGACCCTGGTCCGACGCGACCGAGGCCTTTGAAGGCGTGTTGAACAACACGACGTACGCGTCGATCCTGCGCGGACACGTGCGCTACTATCCGAACGGCTGGAAGCCCGAGTACCTGCAGTGGGTGAAGGTCCAGTACGGTCTCACATTGAGTGGCGACTGGCCGCGCATGGCGCGGATTCGGGCGGCACAGCAGGCGATCCTGTACGAGGATCCGGTCGTCTACGAGTGGCAACACATCGCGACCAAGGCACTGGTCATCGGCGGCGCGGAGGACCGACTCGTCGCCGACTATCCCGCCGCGGCCCGCCACGTGGCCGAACAACTGCACAACGCCGAGCTGGTGATCTTCCCCGGCGTGGGACACGTCCCGGCGTTCGAGATCCCGGACCGCTACCATGCCGAGCTCATCCGCTTTCTCCGGTCCGATCCGGCCCGCCCGGCCGATCAGACCTGGAGGAGCGCCGACGTCGGCGTGCGCCGCTGAGGGACCCTTAGGGAATCTGCAGCACCAGCACGGCCGCCACGACGCTGCCGATGATGGCGCCGCCGTAGCAGAACGCGTTGATCATCTCGTTCAAATGTTTGATCTGGAGTCCGTCGTAGAGCGTGTAGCGGAACCGGTGTGCCCAGTGGAACAGGCCGAGTGTGCAGAGCGCGAAGATGGTGAGCCGGCCGAGGGGATGTCCGACGATGGCGAGCACCGAGGCGTGAGCCGCCGGCTCGATCCAGCCGAGCGGGAACGCGATGCCGAACAGGAACAGCGCGGCGGGAATGAGCAGTGCCGCGAGCACGCCGCCCGCACTGAAGAGCAGCCACAGGACCGGCTCCAGGCGCTGCCGACTCACGGAACACCGCGCAGGAACAGCCAAACCAGCAACGCGGACACCACGATCCAAGCGGCGAAGTTCGAGCCTGCAATGAGCACGGCCGGGACGCGTTTCCCGCGGACCCGCACGACCATCGCCTGCGGCGCGAGGTTGAACCAGGTGATGGCGTGAAAGACGATGAACCCCAGAGCCAGGACGTTCAGCGTGAGCACGAACGGACGCGCCGACCACTCGAGGAATGCACCATACGGCTGAGGCCCCTGGCTGACCGCGCGGACCAGCAGCAGCAGGTACACGACGAACCATGCCACGAAGACGCTGGACAACTCGCGCAGGATGAAGACGAGGTGCGACCACCGGCGCAGCCACCAGTACGTGGACATGCGCGGCCGGAGCCAGCGCGGGTGGTGCCGCGTGTAGCCGCCGCCATTGCTCATCGCGAGCTCCGCGGCAGGATGAACGACTTCACCGTATCCAGCGCCGCGGTCAGCTTGTAGCGCTGGATCGCGCCCGCTGGATCCACGTTCTTCGGGCACACGCGTGAGCACTCGCCGACGAACGTGCAGCCCCAGATACCGCTGTGCTCCGAGAGGACGTCCATGCGCTCGGCGGCGCCGTGGTCACGGCTGTCGAGGTTGTAGCGCTGGGCCAGAGCGAT
>JBFJPA010000437.1:0-4239 GCA_041617355.1 Longimicrobiales bacterium | reverse complement strand
GTCCGGCAGCGGGGTCACGATACGGGGCTCGCGGCGAGGTGCGTCGAGCACGGCGACGGACAGCGGGCGCCGCGCCGACGCGTGCAGGAAGGCGATGCGACCGCCCGCTCCCGGAAGCGCGGGGTGCGTGGCGACCGTCGCGCCGTCCGTCCATCGTTCCGCGCGGCCATCGGCGATCCGCACACGCCACAGGTGGCGCCGCTCGATGTCTCCAATGTTCGCGGCGTACACCATCGTCTCACCGGCCGCATCGAAGGCGACGTGCTCGACGAAGCCATCGCCGGGTGTGAGATCGACCGGGCCCCGCCGCGCGTCCTCGATCGAAAGCGCGAACCAGTGTTGCCATTCCTCGGGCTCGGCTTCGAACACGATGTGTTTGCCGACCCAGCGGATCGAGCGGACCTCGGCGAACCGCTCGTCGTCCGACGCATTGCGCCATAGCTCGCGGCCGGCGCCGGATCGCGCGTCGGCGATCCAGACCGACCAGGTCGAGCCGCCCGCGAATCGCGACTCGAGCAGGCCGGGCGGCAGCACGGAGTCCGGCACCGGACGGGGCCGCGTCGCGCGCGCGCCGAATGGAAGGCCCGGACGGCGAATGAACGCGATGCTCGTTCCGTCCGGCGACCAGGCGGGCGATACATCGCGGTCCACGCCAGGCGCCAGATAACGGACGGATGGCTGGCGTGTGTCGTAGATGCCGATGAAGGAATGGTCGCCGCGGTCGCTCACGAAGGCGATCCGTGAGCCGTCGGGCGACCAGACCGGGTTGCCGTTCGTCCCGTACGCGACGAAAAGCGCCGAGCCCGTCGTCGCCACCCCGGGGTTCACGGCCGCGCGGTGGATCTGGCCATCCCTGACGAAGAGCGCCCATTTGCCGTCAGGCGAGATCGCGAACGAGCGTGCCTCCGCCACGCGCCACGCCGCGCCGCCGCGTGTGCTCGCGGCCCAGATGGCGCGTTCCTGACCGCCGGGGTCGCTCGCCGGATTGGCGACCCAGCCGTCTCGGTTCGGCGAATGGCCGCGTAGCCACGCGACGGTCTCGCCATCGTCGGAGATCTGGACGCCGGACAGATCGACACCGTCATCGAGCCGGTGCGATGTCACCCGCACCCGCGCGTAGTCCGGCCCGGCCGCCGTGAACACGTTGCGGACGCCGCGCTCGTATTCGATCCACGCGATGCGGTCGGCCGCTTTGGCTGCGACGAGGTCGAGCGGAAACGCCGGCCCGATCAACGCATCGATGGTGACGCGGTTGTCCTGCGCGTTGAGGCCGCGCGTCGTCGTCGCGATGAGCGCTGCGGTCACGAGCAGGCTCGCAGTCAACGCGAAACAAGGGCCGGCCAGGCCGCCTCGCCGTCCCCCTCGCCGTCCTCCCTCGACCCTGCGAAACGCGTTCATGCGGCCTCCTGCAAGTCCGTATCACTGCCGCACCGGGTGCCACAATGCGCGTCGATCAGCAGCTCGATGATTTCGAGGAACTGCGCGTGGCTGACGCTCCGGCCGTCACCGGGCGCGGTTTTGTGTGTGACGACGAGGTCGAGCACGGGGACGACGAGGATGTGCTGGCCGACGGCGCCGAGCCCGGTATAGGCGCCGCGGTACGCTGGATCGAGATCGGGCCGATCGAAGACCCACCAGAGATAGCCGTATCCGAAGGGGCCGTCGCGGCGGCGCTCCGGGTTCATCTCGTGGACGCGCGTGACGGCGCGTGTGCTCTCCCGGACCCAGTCGCGCGGGACGACCTGCCGGTTCTGCCAGCGTCCGCCGCGCAGCATGAGGTAACCGATGCGCGCCATGTCGCGGGTGGAGAAGTGCATGTGGTAGGCGAGGTGTAACGAGCGGGACGCATCGCCGGTCCGGCGGTGCATGGCGCGGTCGAAGTCGCGGAACCCGAGCGGCCGGACGAGGTCCTCCTCGAGAGCGTCGTAGATGTTCTTCCCGGTTTCCTGCTCGAAGATCGTGCCGAGCGCGTTGAAGTCCCAGTTCGAGTAGAGGTAGTAGGCGCCGGGCTGCTGCGAGCCGCGGGGCGGCGCACTGGCCAGGTCATCGCCGCCGTTGGACGCTTCGTGGTAGACGCCGGAGCGGGCTGCCAGCAGGTCACGCACGCGGGCCCGTCTCTCCTCCGGGGTGAGCCCGCCGACGTCATCGATACGGAGATCGGCCAGGGTCTGATCGAGGTCGATCTCGCCGCGCTCGACATAGATGCCGTAAAGCATGGAGAGCACGCTCTTGCGAACGGAGGCCAGGTAGCTGACGGTGGTCACATCGCCGTAGTCCATGAGCACGCAGCCGCCGACCACGGCCATGAAGGCGGTCGTCGAGAGCCCGGAGAGGTGGTCGCGGACGCGGTTCAGGCCGGCCTCGGACCACCCTGCGGCGATGGGGCGCTCATAGCGGGCCCATTCGGTCCCGGGGTACCGGTCGGTGGCACCGGGACGACAGGGCTGTGCGGACTCGACGGCGATCGTGCGTGGGGCGCAGGCGAGGAGTCCAGCGAACAGGACGAAGCGGAGGCGACCGCGGATGGCCGGCCGAGTCGGCGGAGCGCTCATGGGTCCCAGGGTGTCGGAGGGGCGGCGCCCGGGCCGGGCGCGGCTCGACAACAGTTAGGTGGGGATGGCGGTCCGTCGCAAGCGAGTGGCTGCCGGACCGGCCCCGTCGAGGGGCCGGCCCGGCGGACAGGCTTAGAGCATGACGCCGGCGGCCAGACCGATGGCGATCAGGGCGAAGGCGGCCACCCACGTGACGGGACGGGCGAACCAGGGCCGCAGCTCGCGTTTCACGTCCGCGATACGGTGCTCGTTGAGACTGATGGCTAGGCGACCGTCGTCGTCCTTGGTGCCGTTGATCAGCCGCTCCTGGAGCAGCGCGTTGACGGCGGCCTGGTACTGGGCCGGCTTCTTCGCGAAGCCGTTGATGCTGGTCGGCCGGGTGAACCCATTGCCCTGAACACGGCTCAGCTCGCGGAGGATCGTCCTGCGTGGCGACATCGGCACTCCCATGACTCGATCCGTTGGCGGGCGAGCCCTCTCGCCCGCGGACGCGGTCCCTACGCAGCCGGGACCGGGACGGTTGCATTCGGCACCAGCCGGCTGCGACCCGCAAGGGTTGGACGGCCAAATGACCGGGAAAGGTTGCAAACGGCCGGCTGGACGGGACGGATGCAGCGGGGTTAGATAGGGCGCCCAGCGAATCGCGAGGCGAAAGGATGACGGTGAATCGGACCGCGCGCCCGACGGTGCTCAAGTTCGGCGGCACGTCCCTGGAGACGCCGGAGCGGATCCGGCAGGCGGCGGCGCTCGTGGTGGAGAGCGCCCGGCGCCGGCCGACGATCGTTGTCGTGTCCGCGATGGGCGGCGTGACGAACGAGCTGATCCGCGCTGGCAGCCTCGCGGCCGGGGCGGACCCGACGGCCGATGCCATCGTGCACGTGCTCGCGGAGCGGCACGCGAGCGCGGCGGATGTGCTGGCCGGCGCCGAGTCGGACGATGACACGCGGGCCCGCATCACCACGTGGTTCACGGACGTGCAGTCGCTCGTGCACGGCGTATCACTGGTCCGCGACTGTTCGCCGCGCGTCCTCGATGCGATCGTCGCGCACGGCGAACTGTGCGCGGCCGTGCTCATGGCGGCGGCCGTACGCGCTGCCGGCATGGCCGCGGATGCCATCGACGCGCGCGAGCTGATCGTGACGGACGACACCTTCGGGAACGCGAGCGTCGATCGCGCCGCAACCGATCCACGCCTCGTCGCGGCACTGGCAGACCCGACGCCCGTGCCGATCGTGACCGGATTCATTGCCGCGACTCCAGACGGAACCACCACGACGCTGGGGCGCGGCGGCTCCGACCATACCGCGACACTGCTGGGCGCGGCGCTGGCGGCCGACGTCGTCGAGATCTGGACGGATGTGGATGGCGTGATGAGCGCCGACCCCCGTCTCGTGCCGCAGGCGTTCTCGCTGCCTCGATTGACGTACACCGAGCTGATGGAGCTATCGCACTTCGGCGCCAAGGTCGTCTATCCGCCGGCCGTCGCGCCGGCGCGTGAGGCCAGCGTGCCGCTCGTGATTCGCAACACGATGAACCTGGCGTTCGCCGGGACATGGGTCTACCCGGACGGACATCCGGACGCCGCTCTGTCGGAAGGCCCGCAGCGCCCCGTGCGCGGCATTTCCTCGATCAATCGCGTCGCCCTGTGCCGGCTGGAAGGCGCGGGCATGATCGGCGTGCCTGGCAT
>JBFJPA010000436.1:0-4305 GCA_041617355.1 Longimicrobiales bacterium | reverse complement strand
GAATGGCATGTCGGCTCAGCCTTCTTCCGTCCAGTCGTAGAAGCCGTGGCCCGACTTCTTGCCGAGCCGGCCCTGCGCCACCATGCGCTTCAGGATCTCGGGCGGCCGAAAGTGCTCGGCGCCGAGCTTCTCGTGCAGATAGCTGGCGATGTCGAGGCGCACGTCGAGGCCGACCAGGTCCGTCAGCTTGAGCGGTCCCATGGGATGCCGGTAGCCGAGCTCCATGGCCCGGTCGATGTCGGCGGCGGACGCGACGCCCTGCTCGACCATGCGCATCGCCTCGAGCCCCAGCAGCACGCCCAGCCGCGACGTCGCGAAGCCGGGCGCATCGTTCACGAGCACGGTTTCCTTGCCCATGCCGCGCGCGAACGCGAGCGCCGTTTCCACTGTGTCCGCCGCAGTCTGCCGCCCGCGCACGACTTCGACGAGCCGATTGATGTGCACCGGATTGAAGAAATGCAGTCCGATGAACTGGCCGGGCCGACTCAGGCCATCCTGCAACGTCGTGACGCTGAGGCTGGATGTGTTTGTCGCCAGCAGCGCGTGTTCCGGAGCGGCGCGCTCCGCCACGCGCAGCACGTCGCGTTTCAGGTCCAACTTTTCCGGAACGGCTTCGATGACGATGTCAGCGTCGGCCGCCGCCACCGCCGCATCATCGCGCGCCGTGATGCGAGCGAGCGTCGCGTCGCGGTCTTCGGCCGAAACCTTTCCGCGTTTCACGCCGTCCTCGAGGTTCTGCCGAATCCTGTCCAGGCCTCGCTGCGACAGTGTCTCGTTCGCATCGGCGAGCTGCACGCGGTGACCGGCCATGGCGGCGACCTGTGCGATGCCGTGGCCCATGGTGCCCGCACCCAGCACGGTGACGCTGTTGATCGTTCGCGTCATGCGCCGGCCCGCACATCGACGGGGCGGTTGAAGCGGGGCGCCCGCTTTTCGAGGAACGCCGTGATGCCCTCGCGGAAGGCCGGCGAGCGGAACGCCTCGAGCTGCGCCTGCACTTCGGCCTCGAGCACCTCTTCGAGCGAGGCGTGCATGCTCAACCGCAACGTGCGCTTGGCCGCGGCCGCGACGCCGCGCGGCGCCGCCGCGATCTGGCCCGCCATGCCGCGCGCCGCCGTCTCCAGCTCTGCCGCCGGAACGACCCGGTTGAACAGGCCGAGGCGCTCGCAGCGCTCGGCACTGAACATGCCACCCGTCAGCACCGCCTCAGCCGCGACGCCATAGCCCACCTGCCGCGGCAGGAAGAAGCTGCCGCCCCAATCCGGGTGAAGTCCAACGCGGAGGAACGTCATGCCCAGGGAGGCCGTTTCGCTCGCGATGCGCATGTCGCAGGCGAGGGCGAGACAGGCGCCGGCACCGGCGGCGGGTCCGTTGACCGCTGCGATCACCGGCGTCGACATGGCGTCGATCCGCTGGACGACCTCCGCGCCCGTGCGCACGAGCTGCTCGAAACGCGCTTCGTCATCGTCCTCGATGATCTCGGACATGACCCTCACATCGCCGCCCGTCGAGAACGCACGGCCGACGCCGATGATGATGATGCAACCGACATCGTCATCATCTTCCAGCACGGCCAGTGCGGCGCCGATGTCCTCACGCATCGTGCCCGAGAACGCGTTCAACCGCTCGGGTCGGTCGATCCGGATCCAGCCGACGCCGTTGTCCCGCTCCAATCTCAGATTCGGTCGTTCCGTCATCGGGTCACCTCCACGATGGTGGCGATCCCCTGTCCCACGCCGATGCACATCGTCGCGAGCCCGCGGCCACCGCCACGGCGGCGCAGCTCGTGGACCAGCGTCGTCAGGATGCGTGCGCCGGAGCAACCCAGGGGGTGGCCCAGCGCGATCGCTCCGCCGTTTACGTTCACAATATCCGGGTCGAGCTCCAATTCGCGGATGCAGGGAATCGACTGCGCCGCGAAGGCTTCGTTCAACTCCACGAGGTCGAGGTCACTCGTCTTCAGTCCGGCGCGTTGCAGTGCCCGGCGTGATGCCGGCACCGGCCCCATTCCCATGCGGTCGGGATCGACGCCCTCGACCGCGCTGGCGATGATGCGCGCCATCGGCTCGAGCCCGAGCGAACGAGCCCGTTCCGCCTCGACCACGAGCAGCGCGGCTGCACCGTCGTTGAGGCCCGACGCGTTCCCCGCCGTCACCGTACCGCCTTCACGGAACACCGGACGCAGGCGCGCGAGATCCGCGAGTGTCGTGCCCGGCCGCGGATGCTCGTCTCGTTCGACCACGATCGTCTGTCCCTTGCGGCCGGGAATCGCGACCGGCTCGAGCTCGGAAGCGAATCGGTTCGCCTCCAGTGCCGCACACGCGCGTCGCTGGCTCTCGACGGCGAACGCGTCCTGGGCCTCGCGCGTCACGCCGTGCTCATCGGCCACGATCTCGGCCGTCTCGCCGAGCGAGACCGTCCAGTGCACGGGCATCGTCGGATTGACGAAGCGCCAGCCGAGCACCGTATCCGCGATCTCGGGTGCACCACGCGGCCACGCGTCCGGCGACTTCAACAGGGCGAACGGCGCCCGGCTCATCGACTCTACGCCGCCCGCGAGGAAGACCTCCCCTTCGCGCGCGAGGACGGCGTGAAACGCCGAGTTCACGGCCTGCAGACCGGACCCGCAAAGCCGGTTGACGGTCTGCCCCGGCACGCGGATCGGCAGCCCGGCGAGCAGGGCGGACATGCGCGCCACGTTGCGATTGTCTTCGCCCGCCTGGTTCGTGCAGCCGAGCAGGACATCGTCAATGATCGCTGGATCGATGCCCGTGCGTCGCACAACCGCTTTCAGGGCCGTCGCCCCGAGGTCATCCGGACGGACGTTCGCGAGCGCGCCACCGTGTCGGCCGACCGGTGTCCGTACCGCATCGATGATCCACGCCTCAGGCACGCTGGCGCTCCTGCGTCACGACAACCCGTACCATACGCTCTTCACCTGGGTGTAGAAGCCGAGCGCGTCGGCGCCGAGCTCCCGTCCGAATCCCGACTGCTTCATGCCGCCGAACGGCGAGGCGGGATCCAGTGGATTGTACATGTTGATCCAGACCGTGCCGGCGCGACTCTCGCGCGCGACACGGTGAGCCCGCGCACCATCGGCCGTCCAGATGCCGGCGGCGAGTCCGTAGATCGTCCGGTTCGCCAGCGCGATCGCCTCCGCCTCGTCCTCGAACGTCAGGATGGCCAGCACGGGACCGAACACCTCCTGTTGCGCGAGCGCCGAATCCGGATCGACCTCCGCGAACAACGTCGGCTGGACCCAGTGCCCGCCGGGAAAACCGTCCACGGCCGCCGCGTCGCCACCCAGCAACAGGCGGGCGCCGTCTTCGACGCCGGCGCGGATGCAGGAAAGCACGCGGGCGTGCTGCTCGCCACTGACCAGCGGACCGAGCCGGGTGCGCGCATCGAACGGGTCCCCGGGCACGAGCGCGCGCGCACGCTCCAGCAACTGCTCGATCAGGGCGTCGCGGACCGAGGCCTGCACCAGCAGTCGGGAGCCCGCCGTGCAGCACTGTCCGGCGTTGTAGAAGATGGCGTTGTACGCGCCGCGCGCCGCGGCCCGCAGGTCCGCATCGGCGAAGACGATGTTCGGCGATTTCCCGCCCAGCTCCAGGCTCACGGGGCAGGTGCGCGCGGCCGCCTCCCGCATCACCACGCGGCCCGTCTCCGTCGAACCCGTGAACGCGATCGCATCGACATCGCCGTGTCGAACCAGCGCCGCGCCCGTGGTGGGACCATCTCCCGTCACCACGTTCAACACGCCCGCCGGCAGGCCGGCGGCCGTCGCCAGCTCGGCCAGCTCGAGCGCCGTGAGGGGAGACTGTTCGGCCGGCTTCAGCACGACCGTGTTCCCGCAGGCCAGGGCCGGCGCCACCTTCCAGGCTGCCTGCAGCAACGGGAAGTTCCACGGCACGATCGCCCCGACGACGCCGACGGGCTCGCGCAGCGTGTAGTTGAACACCGCGCCGCGCACGGGCACGGTGTCGCCGTGGATCTTCGTGGACCACCCGGCGAAGTAGCGGAAGGTGTCGACGGTCTCGCGGATGTCGATGCGCGCTTCGCGGATCGGCTTGCCGACGTCGAGCACCTCGAGCAGGGCCAGCCGCTCCGCGTGGGCCTCGACGGCGTCGGCGACCTTCCAGAGGATCGCCGAGCGATCCGCCGCATCGAGTCGTGCCCAGCGCGCCGCCGCTTCCCGTGCGGCGCCGACCGCCGCGGCGACGTCCGGCGTCCCGGCCAACGCGACTTCGCCGATGGGCTCGGCCGTTGCCGGGTGTTCCGTGAGGAGCACGCGCCCGTCGGACG
>JBFJPA010000435.1:0-4311 GCA_041617355.1 Longimicrobiales bacterium | reverse complement strand
GCTCCTCGACCCTCGTGCCGGAACGGGCCGGCGAACACACGGAGGCCACTTGGTCCGTCGTACTCGACTTCCTTGCGCGGCTGCGCGCACGTTGATCGCCGGCACAGGCTAACGGAACCGCGCCTCCGTGATGTCGAAGCGAAAGAACTCGAACTCGTCCGGCTCGCCCAATCGCCACCCGGCGCGCCCGCGCGAACCGATCGTCACGCCGGACCACGTCCGCTCACTGGACATCTCGACGACGAACGTGGACCAGCGTGGCGGTCCCGGCCCGTTCGTATCCCAGCGTGGTAGCTCGACGCGCTCGAGCCTGCCCTCATCGTCGACGGTCAGGGTGATGGCGGTCACTTCACCGAACACCTTCACCTTCGCGATCGCGCGTCCGTCGTCGACGGCGGTCCATTCCACGCCGGTCGGTGGCAGCAGTCGTGAAGGGATCCACACGGCCTCACCCGCGACGCGGCCCGCAGCGGACTTCACGATGTCCGGTCCGGACGCGCGGACGACCGGCACGATACCCCAGAGCCACCAGCGCATCTGCGCCTCGCCCGACTCCGCGGCATCGTAGCCGAGGATGCGCATCGGCCAGCGGCCCACGGTCGCCTGCCACACCATCCCGTGAGGAGGAGCCGACACCTGCTCCGATGCCATCGGAAGCCAGGGTCCATCGGGCTTGAGGCGCATGGATCCTTCGATGGTGAGACGAACCGATGCCGGCAGGCGCGTGCCGGTCGCGAGGGCGTGCAGCAGGAACCGCCGCGCCGGGTCGGGCAAGGCCGCCACACTCGCTGGGTCGAAGCGGTCGCCGCCGCCATCACGTAGCAGCGAGTCCGCCTGTTCCCCAATGCGCGACATCGCGAGCAGACGGGCCAGCCAGAACGCGAAAAGAACCGCCGCGACGACGATGGCCGAAAAACCGAACAGCCGGGGCAGCGCGATCATCACCACCTCCCTTCCCGTTCAAGCTAGGCTTAGGGACCCTTCGGTCTATCCTCCGACGCCCGACGACGCGTCGGGAAACCCGGTCGGCGGCCCTCCGATTCGGCTATTGTCGCCGCCGCGCGGTTGCGGACACGCACGGGCACATTCACGTTGCACCAACCCACCCGAGTGGAGGCCGCGAATGGATGCCGTCTCAGTGGTTCGGCCCCGATCTGGCCTGCGCGCCTCGCGCAACGTGTTGACGGTCCTCCTGGGTTCCACTTTGGCGTGCGAGCCGCCGCCACTACCGCAACCCGATCCGGTCACACACGCCGACCTCGTCGAAGCGTGGAAAGAAAGCCGTTACGCGACGCTGCAGAAGTCCGACGGCTGGCTCTCGCTCGTCGGCCTGTTCTGGCTCGAAACGGAGCAGCAGACGTTCGGCAGCGACTCCCTCGCCGATTTCCGCATCGACAGTCGACCGGCCCGGCGATACGGAACGTTCCATGCGCGCGGTGACTCGATCCGGTTCCGCGCGGCGCCCGGCATTTCCGTCATCGCCGGCGAGAGCGTCGTGACTGACGTCGACCTGACGCCCCGCGCGGACGTGCCACCGCTCGTACTGCGGTCCGATTCCATACGGTGGGTCGTTCTGACGCGCGGCGGACGGCCCGCGGTACGGGTGTGGGACGCGCTCAGTCCGGTGCGCACGCGATTCGACGGCATCGCCATGTTTCCCCTCGCGCTCGACTGGCACTTACCTGGGCTCATTCGCTTCCACGATCCTCCGGACACGATCGACGTGCCGAACTTCCTCGGTACGGTCAACCGCGTGCCATCGCCCGCGACGGTTTCTTTCGTCTACGACGGAAAGCGGTACAGCCTCGATCTGTGGAAAGACTCCGACGATCCGGCGAACTACTTCACGGCGTTCGGCGATGCGACCAACGGCGGTGAGACGTACGGCGGCGGCCGCTTTCTCTGGATCGATGCGCCCGATGAACGCGGCCGAACGGTCGTCGACTTCAATCGGGCGTACAACCCGCCCTGCGTGTTCACGCCGTACGCGACGTGCCCTTTGCCGCCACGGCAGAACCGGCTGCCCTTCGCGGTCACGGCGGGCGAGCGCGAATGGGCTGGCCACTGATGCCGTTCTACGCCACGGCAGAACCCGTCAGGTCACGCAACGCGCGCCGCACGTGTACGGGCACCATCGCGCGGCGCCAGTCGGGATCGACGATGATGTTCTCGAGCGGGTGGCATTGCTGGTGGGCACGCTCAGCCAGCGCGTCGACCACATCGTCCGTCAACCGTTGACCTTCGACGATGCGCTCCAGACCCGTCAGAACCCGAGGGCGTGAGCCCAGCGCGGACACCACGACCTGGATCGCCGCCACGCGGTCATCGTCGTGCAGCTGCGCCGCGGCCGCCACGCTCAGGAGCGGGAAATCGATCGCGTTGCGCTGGCGCAGCTTGCGGTAACTCGCCCGGAAATTCGAACGCGGCAGCGGCACACGGACCCGCACCACCAGCTCATCGGCTCGACGAACCGTGTTCCAAATTCCGTCTGCAATGAAGAAATCGGCGAGTGGCACCGTGCGCCGCTCGTCGCTGGTCGACACGAGGTCCACGGATGCGCCCAGCGTCGTCAACACCGGTGGCGTATCGGCGGAGTGCGCGGCCACGCACTTCTTGCCGACTTTCGTGACGTGGCACACATCGCCGTCCTTCTTCAGGCAGAAGCCCAGCGCCTGCCGCCAGAACCACGTCTGATTGTAGTACGTGCAACGCGTGTCCAGGCAGATGTTGCCGCCCAGTGTGCCCATGTTGCGCAGCTGCGGGCCTGCGACCTGCCCCGCCGCCAGCGCCAGCGACGGCGCATGACGCCGCACCAGCGGATGCCGTGACACCGTCGTCAACGTCTCCGCCGCGCCGATGCGCAGCTCGCCCTCCGCGACGTCGATGCCGCGAAGGTCCGGTACCGCCTTCAGTGCGACGACGTGCCCGGGCGTGAACAGCCGGTGCTTCATGTTCGGCATCAGGTCCGTCCCGCCGGCGAGGGGAACGACGTCGCCGGCGTGCTCCTTCAACAACGCCAGGGCCTCCTCCAGCGAGCGCGGCCTGTGATGTCGGTATTCGTGCAGCCTCAGCATGGCTCCTCAGTCCGTCCAGACCGTCAGGTCGGATGCGGACGTCCGCGCCTTCAGCTCCGGAACATCCGCCGGCTCGCCCACATTCACGATCGCCACGATCCGCTCATCATCGGCCACACCGACGGCGGCACGCGCCGCGGGATCGTCCATGATCGCACCCGTCTTGAGATGCGTGCCAAGTCCCAGCGCCTGCGCGGCGAGTCCGAGATTCTGGATCCCCATGAACGTCGCCGCGTAGTCCTCGCGCGCCTGTTCCTCGTTGTCGTTGACCTTCACGGCCACCGCGATCATGGCCGGCAACGCCTCGTGCTCGGTCGCGACTTTCTCGCGAACCAGCGCTCCCGCCGCCGGGTCCTCCACTCGCTTCGCCTTGCGCACGCCCAGCGCGTCGCCGTATGCCCGTCTCGCCACCGGACCGAGCACGTAGAAGCGCCACGGCTGCGTCATGCGATGGTTCGGGGCCCACGTCACCGCATCGAGAAGTTGCTCGATCTCGCCTCGCGCGACAGGCCGTCCGGTAAACCGTTTGATGGAGCGCCGTGCCCGGATCCGGCTCACGACCTCATCGCTCGGCTTCACGTCTTTCGCCTCGGACATCATCCTCGCTTTCGTTTCAGTACCGCGACCGCCGCCAACTTCACCGACTCCGACGACCCGCCGCAAGTTCTGGCGGATCACCCCGTTCGAACGCCGCCACCAACGCCTTCGCCCGCTCCTGCGAACCGTCCACCTCGATTCCCGTGCCGCCCCAACCCTCCAGGAACAACCGGACGAAATCCGTCGCCGAACCACGCAGGCGCACGTCCGGCGCTGCGGACGAGCCCCGGCCGATTCGCGCTCCGTCCGCCGACAGCTCGAACCGGTACGGCGTACCGTCGGCCACGATCTCGGCGGTCATATCCTCGCCGCCCCGGTACCTCCGCCGCAGCGCGACCAGCAGCCACTCGAAACTCCGGTGCTGCCCGGGACGCGCCAGGCTGAGACGTCGCCAACCCCAGCGCCCCAGGGCGTGAACCGACGGCTCGAGCCCGTACCCGTCGTCCGTCAGCCGGTAGGCCCCGCTCCCGTCTCCCGGCGCGATCTGCACCCGCTCGATGAGACCCGCCTCCTCCATCTCCCGGAGCCGCTTGGCCAGCAGATTCGTCGTGATCCCGGGCAGGCCACGCAGCAGCTCCGTATAGCGGAGTGGGCCGAGCAGCAGGTTTCGCACGATGAGCAGAGTCCAGCGCTCGCCGAT
>JBFJPA010000434.1:0-4329 GCA_041617355.1 Longimicrobiales bacterium | reverse complement strand
CGCGTAGCCGAGGTTCACGTTGAAGTTGAGCTTCTCGCCCGGGACGAAGCCGAAATTGGCGCGGCCCGACGTGCGCCGCGAGAAGTTGTTGTAGAAAACGCCCTGCTCCTCACCCCGCTCCGCCGAGATGTAGAAGTTGTAGCTCTCGCCGCCACCGCGGGCGGACAGCGTCGCGCCCCAGATGTCGCCGGTGCGCAGCGGCTCTGGCATGCACGGATCGAAGAGCAGGCAGTGGAACTGGTTGGGATCGAGGCCGCGGTCGGAAATGGCCTTGCGAACGGCCGGCGAACGCCCGTCCGCTTCGAGCGGCTTGTCCACGAGCAGCCGCTGCTCGATTGGCGTCGCCGTCGTGAACAGCTGGCAGCCGGGGAACGTGCGCGCATTGTTGATGTGGGAATCCTGGCACAGCCAGTAGGTGGTCGGCGTGTCGATCAGGCCCCAGTCCGTCTGGCCACCCTCGAAGCTCGCGTTCCACTCGATGCCGCTCGTGCCACGGCCCTTCTTCGTGATGATCTGAATCACGCCGCCCGCCGCCTCGGCGCCGTACAGCGTCGCCGCGGCCGGGCCCTTGATGACCTCGACGGACTCGATGTCGCGCGGGTTGATGAAATCCAGCGCGTTCGTGCCCTGCACGACGCCGTTGCCGGTCGAATAGCCGGACTGTGTGCCCGAGACGACGCGCACGCCGTCCACGTACACGACCGGCTCGTTGCCGGCGTTGAGCGAGCCGGCGCCGCGGATCCGGATCTTCGAGCTGGCGCCCGCCTGCCCCGAGCTCGCCATCAGCGTCAGCCCGGGTGTGCGTGCGTTCAACAGCTGCTGCACGTTGTTGATGGGCGCCGCATCGACGATCTCGGCCGCCCGGATCTGCGAAACGGTATTGCCGATCGCGCGCTTCGTGCTGCTACCGGCCACACCGGTCACGACGATTTCGTCGAGACCGATCGCCGATTGAGTCAGGCGCAACTCGATCGTGGCCGTGCCACCCGAAGTCACGCTGACCTGCTGGGAGGCCGATCGATACCCGATCAGCTCGACCCGCACGGTCCGCTCGCCGGCAGGCACGTTCAGAATCAGGAACGTGCCCTGCGCATCGGTCAGCCCGCCGCGTGTCGTGCCCTCCACGACCACCTGCGCTCCCGCCAGCGGCCGCATCGTCGACGCATCGGTCACGGTAACCCGTACGCTTCCGGTTTGGGCCGTCACGGGTACAGCGAGGAATGCGAGCGCCAGTGGCACCAGCGCGGTGGCCGCGATCTGGCGAAGCCAACCGGCCCTCGCGTTTCTCGCGGGTGAGGGAGTCGATCGCATCGTCCGTCCTCCTTGAGTGGTGGGGTTCTTCGGCCATCCCGGCCTCGTGCGAGACGAAGCCTGGACTCCGAAAAGCCGACACCAGCCCGGGACCCGAGAGGTCCCGTGCCCCGGTCTGGCGCGACTTCAAGTTGTATAAAGCGGTCAGTATTGGCGCGCCCTCGAGCGGCCGTGAACAAACGAAGGAGCTGAACCCCGAAGGTCGACACGCGGCCACACCCCTTTCGGGGCCCGACCACCGGGTCCGCTCACGACGGTGAATTGCTGTGCGTTCTAATCAGTAACGTATAAGACATCGGAAATGAGACAGGCAAGCTCGACGATCGATTGCCGCTCGGCCCATCACTGCGACATTCGTTTCGCCGCCCACGCGGTCCACAACCCGCCACTTGCCCTGCACCTCGTATTCCGCTAACGACTTGAGGCAGATCTCTTCGACAGGAAGCAGTCCTGATGCACGCACGTCGTCCGTGCTCGCGCGCCTCACGCGCAGCTCGATTGAGCGCCTTTCTCACGAGTCTGTCGTTAACCGTTTCTGCGTCCGTGGCGGCGCAGACTGCCGTGGTCGAAGGTCTCGTCATCGACGCAAACACACGGCGGCCAGTGCCCGAGGCCGTGGTCATGCTGGCGGGGACGTCGTTCAGCGCGCTCACGCGGGCGGACGGAAACTTCCGGCTGCCCGGCGTTCCCGCAGGCACGTTCACGCTGCGCGTCAGCCATCTGGCGTATGGCGAGCATACCGAGCGCATCGACGTCGGTGCTGGAGAGGTCGTCCGCCTGCGCATCACGCTGTCGCAGGCGGCGATCACGCTCGAGCCGATCAGCGTCGAGGCGCTGTCCACCGTGGAGCGTGCGGCGCGCGGCTCCGGCGCACGACTGAACGTCGTTACGCGCGAGGAGATCGAACGTCACGTCGGAACCAGCATGACGATGGCCGACGTGCTGATGCAGCACGTGGCCGGCGTTCGAGTCCGTCGTCGCGAGAATCTGGTCGGTCAGCCGATCTGCATCGAGTTCCGGGGTGGGACTGCCGGTCCCGGACGGTGCAACTCGCCGGCGGTGTTCCTGGACGGTGTGCGCATCACGAACCCGACAATCCTCTACCAACAGGTGGACCTGCGGACGATCGAACGGATGGAAGTGATCCCGGCGGCGGAGGCGGGCGTGCGTTTTGGCACGGGCGCGCTACACGGTGCGCTGTTGATCGAGTCGCGGCGGCCCGGCTCCGTCGCCGCGGCGGAACGGCGCACGCGTTACGTGGAGCCGGTCGGGTTCGACTGGGCGCAGGAGCCGCTGCCACATCGTTCGACGCGGGTGTATGCCATCTCGCTTGCGGCCAGCGCGGTCGGCCTCGCTCTCGGCGTGGCGGCGGCGCAGCAGTGCATCAAGCTGCGGGACCCGGCGCGGGATCGCGTCGTCACCGATTGCGAAGGGCTGCCGACGCTGGGTGCGGCCGTTGCGGCGCTTGCGCTGCCGGCGCTCGGCGGCGGCATCGCCTCCCGCCTGACGGGACGCACGGAGCGATCCAGCGGCCGGCTGCTGCCCGCCCTCATCGGGGCGAGCATGGTCCTGATCCCCGGGTACGCGCTGCTGCTTTCGAGCCAGCGCAACGAGTCCCCGTTCCTGGAGTGGACCGGCCGCGGGCTCCTGGTGCTGGGAGTGCCGTTCGCGGTGACGACGGCGGATCGCCTGTTCCGCAGTGTTCGCGAAGACTGGGTGCAGCCGCCGCCTCGTTAGTCGCACCAGGTCTTCCGCTCGGCGTGTCCGAACCCGAGTTTGCCGAAAAGGCGCGACGCCGTCGCCCTCGCCGTCGATCCTCGAGGCCTCGATGCTCTCCGATTTCCATGACATCGTCCGTGCGTGGTGGGCCGAGCACTTTCGATTGCCGGACGGGCGGGCCGCCTCCCCGACGATGGCGCAGGTCGAGGGATGGGCCGCGATCCGTGAGGGTGCTGACACGCTGATCGCTGCGCCGACCGGGTCGGGCAAGACGCTGGCTGCGTTCCTCGAGGCGTTGGACTCGCTGCTTCGCGAGGGCCTCGACCGCGGCCAGCTGCCCGACGAAGTGCGTGTCGTGTACGTCTCGCCACTCAAGGCGCTTTCCTCCGATATCGACCGCAACCTGGCCGAGCCGCGACGCGGGATTCGCCGCATCGCCGAGGGGGCGGGCCACGCTCCTGTTCGCATCCGGGCTGCGGTTCGGACCGGAGATACGTCGCAGGCCGAACGCACCGCGATGTTACGCACGCCCCCTCACATCCTGGTGACGACGCCCGAGTCTCTCTACCTGCTGCTGACGGCCGAGCGCAGTCGCGCCATGCTGCGAACGGCGCGGACCGTGATCGTCGACGAGATCCATGCTGTCATCGAATCGCGGCGGGGCGCACACCTCGCGCTCTCGCTGGAACGGCTGGACCACGTGGCAGGCCGGCGCCTGCAACGCATCGGCCTGTCCGCCACGCAGCGGCCGATCGAGCGCGTCGGCCGCTTCCTTGTCGGCTCGGACGAGACCCCGTCGCCGAACGGCCGTGCGCGGGCGCCGCTGCGCATTGTCGACCACGGCCACGCCCGAACGATCGACCTCGAGCTGCTGCTGCCGCCGTCGCCTCTCGAGGCCGTCATGTCCAACGAAGCGTGGGACGAGGTCTTCGCGCGCATCGTGGACCTCGTCGAGGCGCATCGGACGACGCTCGTCTTCGTGAACACGCGCCGGCTCGCGGAGCGGATCGCGGGCAATCTCGCCGAGCGGCTCGGCGAAGGCGCGGTCACCGCGCACCACGGCAGCATGGCGCGCGCGGCCCGGCACAGTGCAGAAGAGCGATTGCGAACGGGTGAGCTGCGGGCGCTGGTCGCGACATCGTCGCTCGAGCTGGGCATCGACATCGGTCACATCGATCTCGTCGTGCAGATCGGCTCGCCCCGACGCATCGCGACACTGCTGCAGCGCGTGGGCCGCTCCGGGCACACGGTCGCGGGTCAGCCGAAGGGGCGGATCATCCCACTGACACGGGACGAGCT
>JBFJPA010000433.1:0-4340 GCA_041617355.1 Longimicrobiales bacterium | reverse complement strand
CCGCCGGTCGATCGCTGAAGCCCCACCGAAGCCCGGATTGACCCGCAAGTCTGCCCGTTGCTTGTCCGCCGCCAGGCGGCGACGTATGGTTCCAGCCACTGTGGTGCGTCTCGCTGAATCCGGCGATCGGCACTCTGCCACGCCGCCCCTTCCGACTTGAAGCGAGAATGATGCGCGCATCCTCCGTGTGGCTCTTCCTGCTTGCCACGGTCCTGGCGTTCGGCGTCGCTGACGCTCGAGCCCAGCAACCGGCCGCTTCCTCGTACGACGTCATCATCCGCAACGGCCGTGTGCTGGACGGCTCGGGGAATCCGTGGTTTCGCGCGGACATCGGGATTCGCGGCGACCGCATCGCGTTCGTCGGCGACCTGCGCGGCGCTACGGCGGCACGCGAAGTCGATGCGAACGGGTTGTACGTCAGTCCGGGCTTCATCGATGTGCACTCGCATGCGGGCGGCGGACTGACGCGGCCGGAGCTGGCGGCCGCGCAGCCGATCCTGGCACAGGGCATCACGACCGTCGTCGTCAACCCGGATGGCGGCGGCCCCGTCGATCTGACGCGCCAGCGAGGAGCGTTGGAAAGCGCGCGCCCGGGCGTGAACGTCGCGCTCATGGTGCCCCATGGCTCCGTGCGCGAGGCCGTGCTCGGCATGGACGACCGCGCGCCGAACGCGACCGAGCTGGCGCGCATGCAGTCGCTCGTGCGCACGGGGATGGAGGCGGGCGCGTTCGGTCTCTCCGACGGGCCGTACTACGCGCCGTCCAGCTACTCCGAGACCGCCGAGATCATCGCGCTCGCCCGCGTCGCCGCCGAGTTCGGCGGCGTGTACAGCAGCCACATCCGGGATGAAGCCGACTACTCGATCGGCGTCGTTGCCGCCGTAGATGAAGTCATCGAAGTCGCACGGGAGGCCGGGCTGCCCGGCATCGTCAGTCACATCAAGGTGCTCGGCCCGCGCGTCTGGGGGTATTCGAGCGCGATCACACGGCGCATCGACCGCGCCCGCGCCGAAGGCATCCAGGTCTACGCCGACCAGTATCCGTACGAAGCGTCCGGCACGAGCATCGGCGGCGCTCTCGTCCCGCGCTGGGCCCAGGTCGGCGGCGACTCGGCGCTCGAGCGCCGTCTGCGCGACCCCAACGAACGTGCGCGCCTGCGCGACGATATCATCGAGAACCTGGACCGCCGGGGCGGTGCGGCCCGCCTGCAGATCAGCCGCTTCCAGCCCGACCCGTCGCTGGAGGGCAAGACGCTCGCCGACGTCGCCGAGGCTCGCGGCCTCGCCCATCCCGATCTTGTGCTGCAGCTGCTCGAGCAAGGCGGCGCCGGACTCGTCTCCTTCAACATGGACGAGGACGACATCGCCACGTTCATGCGCCAGCCCTGGACCATGACCTCGACGGACGGCGGCCTCGTCCCGATGGGCGAAGGCGTGCCGCACCCGCGCTTCTACGGCGCGTTCCCGCGCAAGATCGGCCGTTACGTCAACGACCGGAGGACCGTCGACCTCGAAGACGCGATCCGCAGCATGACCAGCCTGCCCGCTCGCGTCTTCGGCATGTCCGACCGTGGCAAGATCGCAGCCGGCATGCGCGCCGACATCGTCGTCTTCGACAAGGACCGCGTGCGCGACACGGCGACGTACGAGCAGCCGCACCAACTCGCCGAAGGCATGGTCTACATCCTCGTCAACGGCGGCCTCGCCCTCGATCGCGGCCGCTGGACCGACGGCCGTCATGGTCGTGTGCTGCGGCGCGGCGAGGTGCCGGTTTCGGACTGACGGCGGCAACACGCACCACACGCCCGCCCTCGCAAGGAGACACACGGATGCCTCGACTCCATCACGTCGGCCGATCGGATCCGCGCCGAATGACACGCTACACGAGGCTTGCGGCCTTCGTCTTCCTCGCCAGCGCGCTCGCCGCCGGCACGGCAGTCGCGCAGGATGTCACGCTGCGGCCGGGCGCGCCGCAGGACGTCGGCATGTCGCCCGCCCTGCTCCATGCCGGTGTCGCACTCTATCAGGAAGCCGTGGACCGGAACGACCTGGTCGGCGCCGTTGTGCTGGTGGCGCGGCGAGGTCGGATCGTGCTGCACGAGGCCGTCGGCTGGAAGGACAAGGCCGCGGGCCTGCGCATGGAGAAAACCACGATGTTCCGGATGGCGTCGAACACGAAGCCCGTGATCGCGACGGCCGTCGGCATGCTGGTCGAACAGGGTCGACTCAGCTTCGATGATCCGGTTCGAAAACACATCCGCTCGTTCGACAACGATCGTTCGGGCTTCATCCTGATTCGCCACCTGCTCAGCCATACCAGCGGCCTGCGGATCGGTACACTGTTCCTGCAGCCGTACATGGAGAAGTCGGCGGAGCACCCGGATGCGCCCAACCTGCGGCTCGAGGTCGAGCGCTTCGGCACCGTCGGGCCGGTCTTCGTGCCGGGTACGTCGTACTCCTACAACAATCCGGGCTACAACACGCTGGGCGCGCTCATCGAGATCGCGTCCGGCCAGCCGCTCGAGCAGTTCCTGCGCGGCGCGATCTACCAGCCGCTCGGCATGGTGGACAGCTATCACCACGAGGTCGCCAGCAAGCTGGATGGCAAGCTGTCGCGCATGGGCGCCGTTCACTACGAGAAGAAGGACGGGGAGTGGGTCGCCGCGTGGAAGCCGGGCGACCCGCCCCAGGTGCCGTTCGTGCGCGCGTCCGGCGGCATGATCTCGACCGCCATGGACTACGCGGTGTTCCTGCAGATGTGGCTGAACGGCGGCATCTATGGAGGTAAGCGGATCCTGAAACCGGAAACGATGCGGCAGATGGTCACGCCGCAGACAAAGCATGTCGATCTGCCCGGCGCGACCACGCACTACGGCTTCGGATGGTCGGTCGATGCGAACGGCGTGTACTCGCACGGCGGCTCGGACGGCACGTTCGCATGGGTCGATCCCGCGAACGAGCTGTTCGGCATGGTCTTCACACAGACGCCCCGCGGCCGGAATCCGGTGGACAAGTTCCGGGAGCTGGTGAAGCTGGCGATCATGGAGGAACGGTAATCGGGACGATGATGCTCAACGCGTGTCCATTCATGGGTTGCAGCCGCATTCGTCCCGGCGGCCGTTCAGCGTACCATCGCGTGACTCACGCCGAGGCACCCACGACCGCTTCCGGCGGTGGCAGCTTCGACGCGTCCAGGAACAGGACTTCCACCGCGGACCCGATCTCCGGAAACGGAAAATAGGCGAAATCGAAGACATCGCCCGCGCCCCCTTCCTGGATCGGCTCCCGGCCCTGTCGGCGAAGTTCGGCCTTGGCCTCGCGCACGGCCTCCAGGCTGGGGTAGACGAAGCAGATGTGGTGGAAGCCCTCTCCGTGCTTCTCGAGGTGCTCGTCGTAAACGCTCCGCCCGCTGAGGGGCGCGACGAGCTCCACGGTTCCGCCGCCGACCTCGGCCAGTGCTACGCGGAAGGTGAAGGGGCTGTCCTGTCCGCGGACGACGCACACGGCAGGTTCGATCGTCCAGATGTTCCACGGACCGATCCCCAGCGCATCCGAGAGCCGCTGCGCGGTGCCCTCGACGTCACGAACCAGGAAGCAGGTGTGGTGAAGCGCGGCCGGCATCGGCATCGTCATCGGATCTCCAGTGGTGAAGGTTCAGGAAGTACTCGCCGGGCAGGCTACAAGCACGTGTAGCGACCGCGCAATGAGAGGCGGTGCTCCTTCAGATCGCGGCGGATCGCAGCGAACCGACGTCATCGGCCGGAGGAGGAGACATCATGGCGAAATTCGAGCTGGCGACATCGACTCTGGGCTCGGCGTGGCGAGCGGCTCAGCCGGAGATCGCGGCCGGGAATCTGCTCAGCGTCGAATCCATCTCGGACACCTTTGCACGCCGCGTGGTCGCGCGTGCGAAACGCCGGTTCGAGCTCACGACCAAGCCGAATCCGCCCGCCATCGGCGATGAGGCCGCCTACATCAATGCGGCGTGCCAGCCCGGCTCGTTGAAGGGCTTCTGTTTCGTCGCGGCCGACGAGTTCGCCATGGATCTCTCCGCTCGTGGAGTGGATGCCAAGGCCGTTCGCGTCGTGCCGAAGAAGGGCGGTGGCGACCACTTCTTCACGGTCGTCAACAAAGGATCGTCGAAGAGCTCCCTCATCGTGGATGGGACCTGGCTGCAGTTCGCGCTGGGTGGACAGCGATTCTGTCTGGTCGGCACGCTCGACAAACTGAAAGCGACCGTGAAAGCGGCGACGCCGTCCATCGACCTGCTCGACGCCTATGCCGCAGGTCTCGCCGCGGTGAAGAAGTGGACGGCGTATTCGTGCTTTTGAAAACGCGCGT
>JBFJPA010000432.1:0-4346 GCA_041617355.1 Longimicrobiales bacterium | reverse complement strand
TTGCCGATGTATCGCACGCCGGCAAGATAGGCCCTCGGCGCCTCCGCGCCATCGTGGCGGGGCAGCCCGCTGGCGGGATCCCCGTTCCCGCAGCCGGCCAGTGGCGGGGGCGGCGCGTCGGCCGGGGCGCAGTCGCATCCCCCGATGCGGCCGGACTTGCGGCGGCCCGGGGCACGGGCACGGCGGTTTCGTCATGCGCGACGGCTGACGCGTCAGGGCTCCGTCGAGATCACGCCTGCGACGCCGGCGATCTCTTCGAACTGCGAGACCAGCCGATCGCGCCGCGCTTCGAGCGCGGGAGCAATACCGGGACGTCGCAACACGCGCAGGAACACGTCCGCATCCTCCCGCACGCGCACGAACGCCTCGCCCCAGAGCAGCGTGAACACACCGAGCAGCGGAACGGCGGCCGCCGCAACGAGCGCCATGCCCCAGCCGAGCTGCCATGCCGCCAGGACGACGAGCAGAAGCCAGAGCAAAGGCACGGCGAAGAAGCCCGACACGAGCTTGTACGTCGAGATGGCCTCGTAGTCAGGGCGCACGCGAGCGACGACATAGCGGGGAACGATCCAGAGCGGAATCCAGAGCGCGGCACCGAGGATGGCGAACGGCAGGCCGAGCAGGAGCGGCAGGACTTCGCGGAGCGCGTACTTCAGGACGGTCCAGAGACCGTAGCGCGGCGGCACATCGCCTTCGCGCACGCCGAGCCGGTCGAGCCACGCGCGATAGCGGCGGACTTCCCGGGCGAGCGTGTCGCGGCGGGCGGGATCGTGGAGGCGCAGCCAGGCGAGGCCGCGTGCGAACGCCTGCAAACGTGGCAACCGTTCGGCGAGAGCTTCGCGTTCGCGCCAGCCGGCCAGCCCCTTCGCGCGTGCCCAGATCTGCTCCGCCGTTTCGACCAGCGCGGCCTCGTCCGCGTCTTCGAGATCGACGGTCACGGCGCGCAGTCCCGTCGCCACACGGTCGGTCAGGTCGCGTGCTGCGTCGTGGGCGTCGCGATCGTAGTGGTCGCGCCAGTCGACGACGCGGATCGGCTCGCCGACTTGCGACACGACGCGGCCGCGAAAGCGCGTCTTGTGCCGATACGTCAGGCCGACGGGTACGATGCGGAGGCCGAGCCGCCAATCCGATTCGTGCTCGGCCAGCAGCGCAATGCGCGCGGCGCCCGTGCGGAGCTGTGCGAGACCGGGCTCGGAATGCGAGAGGCCCTCGGGGAAGATCTGCACGGCGGAGCCTTCCTTCAGCGCGTCGATCGCGCGACGGAACGTCTCCTCGTTGCGGTGCATTTGCGCGGCATCATCCATCCGGCGGTATACGGGCAGGCCGCCGAGCGCGCGCAACATGTAGCCGACGAAGGCCTGATCGAAGAGCGGCGCCTTCGCGAGCGGGCGGGTCGGCCGCCCCGCGGTTCGGAAAACGACGAGCGGATCGAGCAGGCTGTTCGGGTGGTTCGCGGCGACGAGCACGGGACCTGGAGGTACTGGCTCGCCCCGGCGCTCGACGTGAAAAAAGACGTTCGCGATCCAGCCGAGGAATCGGACGAGCCACGAGGCGCGGCCGGGCGTGGCCTGCACGGTCTCGGCCTGGCCGTTCAGGACGCGACCTCGGCCGGCAGCAGGTCCTCTGGCCCCCACTCGCGCGGCTCGTCGTCGACGCCCCGCAGAATCCACCACGCAATGATGACCATGCACAGCAGCACTGCGACGGAGGCGGGTCGCCCGAACCCGAGGTCCTCGGCGACGAAGGCCCAGAGCAGCGGGCCCACCACTGCGGCGAAGCGTCCTATCATCCCGTAGAGGCCGTAGAACTCGCCGACCTTGGCCGGTGGCGAGAGGACGAGCATATACGGACGGTCGGCCGACCACGTGCCGCCCAGGCTGACACCGGCCAGTGCGGTCACGCCCCAGAACAGCTCTCGGGGCAGAGCCAATACGGGAATCAGCACGGCGGCCGCGAAGGTGACGACCCAGCAGCCCAGCACGCGGTTCAAGGCGCGCTTCGGCCCGATTCGGTCGACCACGCGTCCCCAGATGAAACCGCCGATCACGGCCGCGGCAATGGACGTCAGCAGCAAGGGCGGCACCTCCGTATCGGCGAAGCCGACTTCGTTCGTCACGTAAATGCCCATGAACACGATCAGCGTGTTCGCCGCATCCGTGTAGAACGCACGGCCGATCAGGAAACGGCCCAGTCCGCGATAGTGCCTGACGGTGCGAAACGTATTGATGACCTGGCGGCCGGCCGCGCCCAGCGCGGCGAATCCGAGCTTCGCGCGGCGGCGCACCGGCTCCCGCACGAACAGGAAAATCGGAATCGCGAATACGGCGAAGAGAACGGCCGTGGCCCGGAAGATCGACATGTACCCGGCGGTCTGCGCATCGATGGGCAGGGTCTCGGCAGGCTGCAGCGAGTAGCCGACGGCGACGCCGATGAACGAGCCGACGTAGCCGACGCCGACGCCGAATCCGCTGACTCGCCCGCGATTCGCCGGTGTACTCACGAGCGGCAACGTCGCGTCGTAGAAGATGAGGCCGGCCTGATAGCCGTAGTTGGCAATGACGAAGAGGACGAGCGTGCCCATGAGACCGGGCAAGCCGAACATCGCCGTGAGTGCCACACAGATCACGGTGCTCGCGAACAGGAGCGGAAGCCGCTTTCCGAGCTGGTCGGAGATCGCGCCGAGGAACGGCGCGGAAACCAGGACCAGGAGCATGGAGAGACTGTTCGCCCGGCCCCAGAGCGTGTCGGTGCCGCCCATCACGTTTACGACCCAGAGGCCGAGGAAGAGCGACACGATGTTCATCGAGAACACCGTGTTCGCGAGGTCGAACAGCGCCCAGCTCAACACGGGCCGCGAGAACAGGCCTCCACGGGCCGACGGCTCGGCGGGCGGTGCATTCACGGTGGCGGCCATGTCGTCGCTTTCGATTCCTGCGGGATTCCGGGCGATGCCGCGGGCGCGCGGCCCTCACCGAAGGTGCGGCGAAGATGCACTGTGGCCCCGGCAGCGCGGAAGGCCCACTTGGCGGTTCCCCCGCCTGGCAGCGTAGCTTCGCACCATGAGTCTCGGCGAAAGTGTCTACGAGCTTGCAATTCGCGTCGCCCGGCCCGCACTCCGGGTGGCAGGCCCGTTTTCGGCCAAACTCGCGAACGGACTGGAGGGCCGGCGGAATGCCCTGCCGACTCTCGACCACTGGGCGCGCGAAACACTCGAGCGGGACGCCGGCCCGACCATCTGGCTGCACGCGCCTTCCGCGGGCGAGGCGCTCATGGCTCAGGCGATCCTGGCGGCCTTGCGCAACGCGCGGCCCGACGTCCGTTGCGTGTTCACGTACTTCTCGCCATCCGCGGAACGTGTCGTGCACCGCGTCGGTGCGGACGTCAGCATCTATCTGCCGTGGGACACGACGGAGGACATGGGCCGCGCCCTGGCGATGGTCGAGCCCGCAGCGGTCGTTTTCGTACGCACCGAGATCTGGCCCGTCCTGGTCCGCCTCGCCGTCGGCCAGGGCAGACCCACGCTGCTCGTGAATGCGGTGCTCGGCGAAAGATCGAGCCGGTTGCGTGCGCCCGGCCGCCGGCTGCTCCGACGCGCGTACGAACGGATCGACGCCGTCGGCGCCATCGCGACCGAAGACGCGCAACGGTTCCCGCGGCTCGGCGTCAATCCTGACCGCGTTCACGTGACCGGCGATGCCCGCTTCGATCAGGTCTACGAGCGCGTCGCATCGCTCGATCGGTCGCTCCCGCTGCTCCGTCGCTTCGAGGCCGACGATCGCTTCACGATCGTCGCCGGATCGACATGGCCCGCCGACGAGGCGCGCCTCATTCCCGCGTTCGCGCGGACCCGCGCCCAGTCCGCGTCGCGGCTCATCATCGCGCCGCACGAACCGACCATCCGACATCTCGAAGGCATCGAGAAGCGCTTGCGAAACGCGGGTCTCCAACACGCGCGCCTCGGCAGTGTCGAAGCCGGGACGGCGCTGCCCGATGTCCTCGTCATCGATCGCGTCGGCGTGCTCGCGGACCTCTACGCCATCGCCGATGTCGCCTGGATCGGTGGCGGCTTCGGGCGCGCAGGCCTGCATTCCGTCATCGAGCCTGCAGCCCTCGGCGTGCCGGTCCTGTGCGGACCGCACCACGGCAATGCTCGCGAAGCCGGCGAGCTGGTCCGCGAGGGCGGCGGGTTCATCGTCATGGACGGCGAAGACGCCGCCGGCCGGCAGCTGGCCAGCCTCGCGACCGATCGTGAAGCGTGTGCGCAGGCCGGCCGCGTCGCCGCCACGTTCGTCGAACAGCGCCGGGGCGGGGCCATCGCCAACGCCGAGCTGATCGCCGAACACCTG